>NZ_JAXDEO010000028.1:0-89763 GCF_035064975.1 Pseudomonas sp. YuFO20 | reverse complement strand
TCGGTTACGAAGACGCCAATTCTTACTTCCGGGCCTTCCGGCAGTGGGAGAAGATTTCGCCAAGCGAATGGCGACGTATTAACGCATAAGGCTTACGGCACAAACGGTTGGCCCATATCGGCCAAGTCGTGACCGTCCGCTTCTGGCCGTTAGCGGTCGCTTGCAAACTTCCGCTTATGGCTGCAATCGGAATCTCGTTAGCAGCAGCGGCCGGACAAAAGAGGATTCTGGTCGCAGTCTGGTTTCGAGATAAAGTGGATGTCTTGGACAAAACGCGAAACGGCATCAAACCATTGATGGAATTCAAATTTCCCGAAAATGTTTCACAAGCCTGAATGTGGGGCCTTGCCGCCCCTTAGGATGTTTACCGACTGTGCGAAACGAAATAATCGATTGATGCTTTGCAATTATTCTCTGGCTGGAATTGATAACGTCGCCCTCAAACCTCCCTCTGCCCGGTTTACGAGTTCGATACGGCCGTTCAAGCGCAGGGCGATCGTGTTGACGATGGTTAGGCCTAACCCCGCGCCTTGCGCAGTGCCACGACTGTAGAAACGCTCAAACAATCGCTCTCGACATGACTCATCAATTCCGGGCCCGTGATCGTCCACCGTCAAATTACAGAAGCCATCAGCCTGGCTCAGTTGTACGGTGATTACCCCATTTTCGGGAGAGAAATTGGCTGCGTTGGTGATCAGGTTGTTCAGCGCGATGTCGATGGCGGCGGGGTTGGCGAATACGTGAAAGGGCTGGTCGCTGACGTCGAAGATCAGTTCAAGGTGTTTACTCAGTAACCACGGTGTTAGTTGCACGAGGCTGTTGCGCACGGTTTCGCTAAGGTCGATGCGTTGTAGCAGCGGTGGATTGGGTTTTGGCTCCAGACGCGCCATGGTCAGCAACTGGTTGACCAGTCGGCTGGTGCGATCGACGCCTGAGATGAGGAACTCCAGCGATTCGCGACGCTCCTGTTCAGTGCCTGCTTCCAGCAAATTCTGCGCGTGCACTCGCAGCACAGCCAATGGTGTACGCATTTCGTGGGCGGCGTCGGCAATGAAGCGTCGTTCGCGGCCAAGCACTTCCTGAATCTGCGCGAGCATGCGGTTGAGCGCCGCTTGCATAGGCTCAAGTTCACTGGGTAGAGGCTTTAGTTGCAAAGGCTCAAGTGAGCCGCTGTGGCGGGCCCGCAGGGTCTCAGCCATGTTCGCCAAGGGCTTGAGCCCCCAGCCGATCGCGAGCCAGACCATCGCCGCGAGCAGCAAACTGCCGACAACGTTTGGCCACAGCGTATGACGCACGATGCGGCCGACCAGATCCGCGCGCACATCATCGCGCTCGCCGACCCAGATGCGCATGCCGTTCTGCGGGTCTTCAAGGAGGAAAGCGCGCCAGTGACGCTGCTTTAAATCGACTACATCACTGAAGCCCGGCTGAGTCGGCGGATTATTGAAGGAGGGCGCGCTGGCGGTATGCACCAGCACCTCGCCGCCAGGGTTCCATACCTGAAAGGCAACCTTGCGTTCGTAAGGGTGACCATCGCCGCGCGGCACCGCTTCACTCAGTGCGGTATTGAACGCCCGGTACAGATCGGCGTGTTCTTTGCTCGCCAGTGGCATGCGCATGACGCCTTGCAACAGGCGCGCATTCTGCGCCAGTTGAGCGTCGTAAACCTCGGCGATTTCGTGATTGCTGTCGTGCAGATTGAAGAGGCTGAGCACCGCCAGACCGGCCAGCAACAGGCCGATGATCAGGGTCAGTGTGCGGCGGCGGATGGAAGTCATCAGCGTTCCTCCACTAGATAGCCCACACCCCGAATGGTGCGGATCAGCTCAGTCGAGAACTTCTTGCGCAGGTGATAGATATGCACTTCCAGAGTGTTGCTTTCCGCTTCTTCGTTCCAGCCGTAAAGCAGTTGAATCAGTTGATCACGTGTCATCACTCGGCCCGGCGGTGAGAGCAGTTCATGCATGATATTCCTTTGGCGTCAGCGCTACAGGATGGCCCTGATAGCTAACCTGCTGGGTGCCGGGGTTGAGGCTGATGCCGGCGTGTTCGATCAGCGCTTGCGCGCGGCCGGCGCTGCGCCGTAACAGGGCGCGCAGTCGCGCTTTGAGTTCAGCCAGGTCGAACGGTTTGATCAGGTAATCGTCGGCACCGGCATCAAGTCCAGCGATGCGATCTTCAGTGGCATCGCGGGCGGTGAGTATCAGCACCGGCAGGTTTGAGCCGCTGTCGCGCAGGCGTCGCAACACTTCGAGGCCGTCCATGCGCGGCAAACCGAGATCCAGTACGGCGACATCGAACGTTTCGCTGAGCAGGGCGTGTAGCGCGCTGCTGCCGTCCTGGAGCCAATCAACGGTGTAGCCCTCGCGCCCCAGCGCTTGATGAATGCCTTCACCGAGCGCCACGTCATCCTCAATCAGTAATAAACGCACGCGGACTCCTGTCAGTCGAGTTTCTTGTTGACGTCCACCAGCAGGGCGGCGATTTCTTTGCGGCGCCCGGCGTCCGCCGTTTCACGGCCGGGACGCGGCGCCGCTTGCAGGGCTTTTTGCAACGCTTCTTTTGCTTCAGCGTAGCGTTTCTGACGGTAGAGGTGATCGCCCCAGAAGTACAGGCTGTCGATGCCGTCGGGGTTGAGTTGCAGCGCCTGCTTGAGCAGTTGTTCCGCTTTATCGCTGTCGCCGAAACCGATGGGCCAGCCGGGCACCCGGTCATACAGCGCCGCCAGGCTGGTGTAGGCCGAGCCTTGCAGGGCCTTGGGGTCGAGGGTCAGCGATTTTTCCAGGTAAGCCTTGGCGTCCTTGGCTTTTCCCAGCGCTCCAAGTCCGCCTTGGGCTCCGGCCCAACTGCTGGTGACGATACCTTGCCAGATCCAGGCTTCGGCCAGCACCGGACGCTGTGACGTGAACGCCTGGGTTTCACCGGACAATTGTTCGAACGCGGCGGCGCGCTGTTTTTCCGCCACTTCATATTGGATGTGCGCCCAGCGGTGTTGGATGCTGCTGAGGCGCTGTTGGTCGGCGGCCTCCAGCGCCCAGACGCTTGGACTAAGGGCTGCGATCAACAGGCACGCGAAGATTTTTTTCATGGCTTGAGGCTCTCGTTGTCGGGTTTTTCGCTGAGGCGGCGGATCAACGGCAATTGCTTGCGCAGACCGCGATCGACCAGATGCGGGAGAAGATTGTTGAGGCGCACGAAGAAACGCTCGGGCCAGCCCAGATACAAATCGCGGCGGTCGCCGACAATCGCGTGAATCACCGCCGAGGCCACGGTTTGCGGGTCATCGACGTTGGCCTTGAGCGCATCGTTCAAGGCTTGCGCCGCCGCGCTGTTCATCGACGTGCGGGTGGCCCGAGGCGCAACGTAGAGTACGTTTACACGGGTGTCGGCCAGTTCTCGGCGCAACGCTTCGGAAAAACCGCGCAAGGCAAACTTGGACGCGCAATAGCTGGCGTAACCGGCATAGCCGATCGAACCGTAGGTCGAGCCGACGTTGACCACCATGGCGCTGTCTGCCTGGTTGAGCAGCGGCAGCAACAGCTTGGTCAGGCAGATCGGCGCGCTGATGTTCACCGCGAGCATCGCGTCGATGTCGCCGTCGTCGAGCTGTTCGAGCATGGCGAAGTGATTCACCCCGGCGGCGTTGATCAGCAGATTGACGCCGCCGATCGCTTCGGCGGCGGCGAGCACTTTGCGCCGGTCGCTGAGGAACGTCAGGTCTGCCGCGACCCAGCACAGGGAGTCGGGGTAGCGTTCGAGCATCGGGGCCAAGGCTTGCTGGTGCCGCGCGACAGCCAATACCCGAGAACCGGCGGCGCACAAAGCGTCGGTAATGGCCATGCCGATACCGCCACTGGCGCCGGTCAAAACCACCCGCGCGTCATGCAGCTGCATGTTCAGTCTCCGTGTTACGCGGCAGACCACGGAACATGTCGATGTACAGTCGATACACCACTTTAGAGGCATGAACCACCGCCGCTTGATCTTGAGGATCTTCCAGTCGATTCATCAGGCGGCGATAGGTGTGCATGTGTTCGATGTCGAGCGAACCGTGTGAACTCAGATAAGTAAAAGCGGTTTCCGGCAACGCCAGACGCTCGCGAATGCTCCCCGCAGCGTGCGTGGCCAGCGCGATGCTGGTGCCTTCAAGTACATTGACCATACCGAACAGACCGACCGGATTACCACGGGCGATCTGGTCATAAAGAAAGCTGATCATCAGCTCGATTGGCAGCGACGGCCGGCCATCGCGCACCGCATCGCGATCACCACCGCAGGCTGCAATGTCGTTGAGCACCCACTGCTCGTGGCCGTATTCGTCTTCGATGTACTCGCACACCGCTTTGCGCAGCCATTCCAGGCGCGTCGGCAAACGAGCCCCGCACGCCATCATCAACGGCACGGTGTGACGCACGTGGTAGTAGGCCTGCGCGAGAAACGCCCGATAGCCATCAAGACTGACTTTGCCGTGCAACGCATCGACGATGATTGGCAGGTTGAACAGTTCATGGCGTTCACGCTGTGTGGCTTCTTGCAGAGTGTCGAAAAAACTCATGATGCGGATTCCTCCCGGACAACGGATTCGGTCAATTGCGCGTGGTACTGCGCGACGATAGCGTCGCGACGGGGGCGACCATTGGCGGTAAGCAGCCCATTGGCGTTGGTGAAGGGACACGGCAGGCGCGTCCATTGATGCACTTGGGCGTAATCAGGCAAGGCTTTGTTGGCTTCGGCGACGGTGGCGGCCAGTTCGGCATCGGTGCAGTCAGGTCGATGTGGCCAGAGCAGGGCGAGGTTGCGCGGAAGGGCTTCGCCGTAAACGAAGGCCTGGGCGATGTGGCGGCGTTGGGTGAGTTCCGACTCGACCCATTCCGGGTTGACGTTGCGCCCGTAACTGGTGATGAACTGGTGCTTTTTGCGGCCCTTGATATAGAGAAAACCTTCCGGGTCAAATTCGCCCAGATCGCCGCTCGGCCACCATTCTTCGCTGTACGGCGTTTCCCCCAGATAGCCCAGCAGCGACGAGCCCTTGATCAGCACTTCGCCGTCATCCGCCAGGCGTACCTCAACGTGCGCAAGGGGCCGGCCGACACTGCCCGGACGCCGTGCACCAGGTCGATTGAGGCAAACCACCGAGGCGCATTCGGATAGCCCGTAACCTTCGTAAACTGGAAGCCCGACACGTTGCGCGCGTTGCAGCAAATCTTCGCTGACGCGTGCTCCGCCGACAGCGGCAAACCGCAGGGTTTGTGGATCAAAGGCTTTTTGTTCCGCTGCGCCGACCAGCAATGACAATAATTGCGGCACCAGAATCAGGCTCTGCGGCGCGCGACTGGCCAGATAACTCAGCAGGCGTGGGACGTCGACACCACTGGCGCTTTGAATGCCGAGGGTTTTCTGGCTCGGCAGACTCAGCATCGCACCGGCATACAGCGCAGCGTAACAGCCAAGGTTTTCCAGAAGAATCGCCAGCGGTAGCAACGCCAGATGATGCTGCGGGTCGGCAGGCTCGCTCGCCTGTTGCAGCTCCCGTGCGACGCGCAACAGGCTGTCGCTACTGAGGCAAACACCTTTCGGTGTGCCGGTGGTGCCGGAGGTGAAGGTCAGTTTGGCGGTGCCCATCGGCATGCGTCTTTGGTCGCTAGAGACGCGGCACCAGAACTCGCCGCGTAGCTCATAACCTGCGGCAAGCAACTCGGAGTCCAACTGCGGTTCGGCAATCACGCGTTCGGCCTGACTTTGCTCCAGGCAATGGGCGCGTTGTGCTGGGCTGAAAAACGGCGGCAGCGTTACGCAAGTCAACCCTTCGAACAATACCGCCAGATCCCAAAGCATCGCGTCGACGCCGTTGTCCAGCGCCAGGGCGACAACTTGTACTTGTTCATCACGCAGGCGTTCTTGGCGATACAGCACTTCTGCATACACAGTGGCGTAGTCGAGCTTCAGCGTGTCGCTCCACATGGCGGTCGCGTTGTCATTGCGCCTGGCATGATCGCGCAGGGTTTCTTGAAAGCGTTGCAGTTCAAGCGACATGGCAGGCTTCTTCAATCGAGGTCGGCAAGCCCAGGCGGCTGAACAGGCCGATATTGCTAAGATGGACGAACCCGGCGCGGATGTTGCCGACGTGCACCCAGGGTTTGCTTTCGTAATAACTGCCCCAGTGTTGACGCTCGTCACCCAGTCGATCCGGATCGGCGGCGCACAATGTCAACGGTTTCAAACCGAGACGATGGAAGCTGTTGACCAGTCCGATATTGCCCGTGAACGTCACCCATTGCAGGCCACCCATGGCCAGCAGATAGGTCATCGCGATGATGCTCAGGCGCGCGCTGCCGGTGTCGCTCGCTGCCAGATTGCCGACCTCGACAATGGCACTGCGGTCAACCGGATGATCAGCCGCCGTGCTGATCAACGGCTCGATCGGTTCATCAAGATACCTCTCCAGAAACAGCGGTTCTAAGTGCGCGCGACGCACGCCGGCCACTGCACATAATTGCCCGCCGCCGTTGTGCATACCGAAAAGCTCGGGCATGAAGTGGCGGATGTCGGCACCGTGAGCCTTGCGGAAACGCTGCTGGATAAACGCTTCGAACGCCCCTCGCAAGACGTTGTCCGAAAGCGCGCCGGTCAGTGTTAGCGGGGGCGTTTCGGCGGGGCCGAAGCGCAAGGGTAGCGGGATGTTCCAGTCAAAATCGGGCATGGCTCGAACGCCTCCCTCAATGGGTTTGAGCGAAGTATCCAAGCCATTTCTTAACGAAGTCTGAAGGTGAAAAAAGGTTAACCTGAGAGCCGATCTTCAGACTCTCTTAAGACAGGACGAGCAATGTGGCGCGGCCGGTTCAAGGCAACTGGATTGACCGTCGCTCACAACAACCAAAAGGCATTTTTTATGACCCGCGACACCGCTGTAACTCGTTATGGAAAACTTTCAATCACCTTGCACTGGCTGATGCTGGTGCTGTTTGTCGGCGTGTGTGCCTGCTTGGAAATCAAAGGCTACATGCCCAAAGGTAGCGAAGCGCGTGGTTTGCTCATGGGCTTCCACGGCCTGTTTGGCGCAAGTATCTTCGCCCTGGTCTGGATTCGCCTGCTCGGTCGCTTGAGCCCACGACCACCCATCATCCCTAAACCCCCGGCCTGGCAGACCGCTATCGCACATCTCACCCACCTGGCGCTGTACGCCCTGATGATCATCACGCCGATCCTGGCTTGGCTGATGCTCGCCGCAGGTGACAAGCCGTTCCCGTACTTCGGTTTTCACGTACCGGCGCCGGTGGCGATTGATCCTGACTTTGCCAAACAGCTCAAGTATTGGCATGAGCTGATCGGTACAACAGGGTATTGGCTGATTGGTCTGCACGCAGCGGCGGGGCTGTTTCATCACTTTTGGGTAAAGGACAACACGCTGGAAAGGATGTTGATTGAGCGGAACACATGAGGGACAGCTATTGGCCGGTTTCTGCCTTCCAGGACCGGCTGAAAACGGCCAGAAGCGGACATTCGAATCTACGTTCGCTGCGGGTCGTCGTAATTCGGCAACTCGATCGCATCAGACTTCGGAGGAAGGATTTTTCCGGATAAGGCCTTTAATCCTGGTGCGGTGGCCATCCTCAAACCTCGTGACCGAGCGAGATACCAAATCGCGAATGCGGCGATGCCAGTCTAGGAGCGAACTTGGGTACGCTTTGCGCCTGACCGACGTAAGGACGCATCAGTTTTTCGTAAGCCGCAAATGCGCGCGCGTGGTCGGCGTGGCGCTCAGTTCGCCAACACATAAGCGCCGCACAGTCCCAGACTTGCGCCCAAGCCGCTGATAGACGATGCACAATAGGCTGCGTCACCCACTAGCTCGATGCGCCTCCTCCAGCGCAACGAGCACGCGAGACGTATCACAGCCGGCGTCGGCAAACATCTGCTTGAGTAAGGTTTTTTGTTCGTCCTACGCGAGATTCTCGTATCCGCTCGGCGCCTGCTGAAAAGACAAAAAGGCGAGCGTGGTGCCCGAGCTATCAGGGCGCAAACAGACACAGCGGCCGCCGGGAATATTGTACCAGCGTATGACTCGGCCATCGCTCGGTTGTCAAGGCTCGGAGAAATAGGCAGTGTAGAGATTAAGAGCCCGCCGCTGGACTTCGTTGCCGAATACCTGATTGCTCGTAGTAGAGCCGATCACTTCAGCCACGATCACCAAATCGTAAATTTGCTCGCCTCTCTGCTCGAAGCTCATATGAACCTGCTCGCCATCGTCATCCATGGTGTTGGTGCTGATGTGGTTTTGACCCAACTGCTGACTTCAGCTGACCCATTGGCGGTCTATGAAGATACGAAAAAGACCATCAATTACAGAGGATGGCGGCAGCGCTGAGCAGGCGGCCGTCGACCGGCACGACTTCTCCCAAGCGTACCAGCAAGGTTTGTCGTGGCTGGATCTGGTCCACGGGGATCTCGCGTAAGCTGCCCTCTTCCTGCAACCAGGCATAACGTGGCGCGCGGTCGATGAGGGCTCGCAGTTCGCGCTCGGCGCGTTGTGTGGTAAAAAACTCCAATGTACGTCCGGATGCCAGCATCAAGGCGATCACCGCCGCCACCAGTGTCTGCTGGAACGTCAGCGCGGCGACTATCGACACCAATGCGATCAGATCTACACCCGCGTCCCCTCGAACCAGGCGCCTGGCAATCTCGACGAGCAGGATCACCGCCATCACCAGGCTTCCTGCAGCCCAGCATATCGACGCCCAGTCAGGTTTTTGCCCAAGCTGCGCAACGCCCCCAACCAGCAGCGTCAAGGCGGTGAGCAACAACAGCAGGGGGTCCAGCCATTTACCGGGCATCAAGGCAGTACCTCAAACAACGATTGGCCTCCGATCGCCCCCGCGTCAATCAAGGATGCGCTTGCGTCCATTGCCAATACAGGACCTCGGGCATGTCCTGCCCGTGCTCGATGAGATAAAGCTTGTGCCGCTCCATCGTCGACCAATATCGCGCCTTGGCGACCGGGACCTGATCCTGCAGACGAGGTACCCGTTCAATGACGTCCAGCGCCAGCTGATAACGGTCCAGATGGTTGATCACCGCCATGTCGAAGGGGGTCGTCGTCGCGCCCTCTTCCCTGAAGCCTCGCACATGGAAATTCTCATGATTGGTGCGTTTGTACAGCAAGCGATGAATCAGCGCCGGGTAGCCGTGAAAAGCAAAAATCACCGGTTTGTCCAGCGTGAATAAATCATCGAATTCTCTGTCCGGTATGCCGTGGGGATGCTGGTATGACGGCTGCAGTACCATCAGGTCCACGACATTGACCACCCTCACCCGCAAATCCGGTGCGTACTCACGCAACAAGGTGACGGCGGCCAGCGTTTCCAGGGTCGGCACATCACCGGCGCAGGCCATTACCACGTCGGGATCGTCATCATTGCGACACGCCCAGTCCCATCGACCGATACCCTTCTGGCAATGCCCAATGGCTGCATCGATATCCAGCCACTGCCATTCCAGCTGTTTGCCTGCGACGATGACATTGATGTAATTGCGGCTTCTGAGGCAGTGGTCCGCCACCGACAGCAGGCAATTGGCATCGGCAGGCAAGTAGATACGTACAATGTCCGGTTTTTTGTTGGCTACCAGATCGATGAACCCCGGATCCTGGTGGGAAAAACCGTTGTGGTCCTGACGCCAGACGTGGGATGTCAGCAAATAATTGAGCGAAGCAACGGGTTGACGCCAAGGCACTTCGGCGGCGGTCTTCAGCCATTTCGCATGCTGGTTGACCATCGAGTCGACGATATGGATGAAGGCTTCGTAACAGGACAACAAACCATGGCGTCCAGTCAGTAGATAGCCCTCGAGCCAGCCCTCGCAGACCTGCTCACTCAGAATCTCCATCACCCGACCATCGGTGGCCAGATTGAGGTCGTCCGGTTCCAGCGGCTCCATCCAGGCCTTGGCGCTGACTTCATAGACCGCATCAAGGCGGTTCGAGGCGGTTTCATCCGGGCCGAACAGGCGGAAATTACTGGCGTCAAGGTTGTTTTTCATCACGTCGCGCAAATACGAACCCATCACCCGCGTAGCCTCCGCGCGCAGGCTGCCAGGTGTTGCAAACTTCACGGCATAATCGCTGAATCGCGGTAAAATCAGGGGCCGCAACAACACACCACCATTGGCGTGGGGGTTAGCGCTCATCCGCCGGTGTCCGGTCGGTGCCAGTGCCGCAATCTCGGGCAATAACGCGCCATTTTCATCAAACAGTTCATCAGGGCGGTAGCTGTTGAGCCACTCTTCCAGTTGGTGCAGGTGCAGCGGCTGCTCGAAACCGGCCAATGGCACTTGATGCGCGCGGCACGTGCCTTCGACCCGTTGACCATCGACGAATTTCGGACCGGTCCAGCCTTTGGGGGTACGCAAGACCAACATTGGCCACAGCGGCCGTTGCGACGGCGCGGCTTGCCCCGGCCGGCGCGCGTCGAGCTGAATGTCACGAATTTTCAGAACCATCGTGTCCAGTGTCTTCGCCAGCGCCTGATGCACCTGCGACGGGTCATCGCCTTCAACGAAGTACGGATCGTAGCCATAGCCATACAGAAGCGCTGACAGCTCATCCTCACTGATTCTGGAAAGTACGGTGGGATTGGCGATTTTGTAGCCATTGAGGTGCAGGATCGGCAATACCGCTCCATCCCGCGCGGGACTGAGAAATTTGTTGGAGTGCCAACTGGCCGCCAGTGTCCCGGTTTCAGCCTCGCCGTCTCCGATCACGCAAGCGACGATCAGATCCGGATTGTCGAACGCGGCACCGTAGGCGTGGGCCAGGCTATAACCCAGTTCGCCACCTTCGTGGATTGATCCGGGAATCTGTGCCGAGACATGACTGGAGATGCCGTAGGGCCAGGAGAACTGCCGAAACAGGCGTAGCAGACCGTTTTCATTACACTCCACAGAGGGGCAGAACTCGGTGTAGGTGCCCTCTAGGTAGGTTTGGGCCACCACCGCCGGTCCCCCATGGCCGGGACCAGCAATAAATATCATGTTCAGGTCATACTGGTTGATCAATCGATTCAGATGGGTGTAGATCAGGTTCAACCCGGGCGTCGTACCCCAATGGCCCAGCAGCCGTGGCTTGATATGCGCCAGGGTCAGGGGTTGTTTGAGTAGCGGGTTGCTTTTGAGGTAAATCTGCCCGACCGCCAGATAATTGGACGCCCGCCAATAAGCATCCAGGCCCTCCAGTTGCTCAGCATTCAGGAAATCGCTCATGAACTTCTCCGCCGAAGGAACAGGCTATAGGTAGGCTTTGAACGAGTCTGGAAGTCTGGGACGCTCAAGACTTGACCTACATCAAATTCCCGCACCGGTATTCGGGTAAAAGGGTGCAAAGGGGGTCCATTCGTCTATTACACCGGTTATTCCGGGAATCCTGTGAGTCCGGGTCCCCCTGCCGCCTATCCTTAGTGAGTCATCCCTATTGACGTCACTTCTCATGCCAGACGTTCGCGCTTTGCAAGTACATGTCCTGAAGGCTGCGTGCTCGAGCTGCAGTGTGATGGAGTTGTGCCTACCCATCGGCATGACCGGCCAGGAAGTCGAGCGTCTGGACACGTTGATCGTGCAACGCTTCAAGGTCAAGAAGGGCGCGACGCTTTACCGAGCAGGCGATCCGCTACGCTCGCTGTATGCGGTGCGCATCGGTTCGTTCAAGACCAGCATTCTTTCGGTCGATGGTCGCGAGCAAGTCACGGGGTTCCAGATCCCCGGCGAAATGCTAGGTCTGGACGCTATCAGCACGGATTTGCATGCGTGCGATGCAGTTGCCCTCGAAGATAGCGAGGTCTGCCCCATTCACTTTGCTCACCTGGAAGAACTGGCCCATGAGCTGCCATCCCTGCAGCACAACCTGAACAAAGTCCTCAGCAGGGAAATCGTCCGCGATCACGACATGTTGATGATGCTGGGCAACATGAGCTCGGACGAGCGTCTGGCAGCCTTTCTGCTGAACTTGTCGCAACGTTTGAAAACCCGTGGCTATTCATCGACGGATTTCGTGTTGAAAATGCGCCGCGAGGAAATCGGCTCCTACTTGGGGCTACGCCTGGAAACCATTTGTCGTGGCATCGCCCATCTGCGGGATCAGGCACTCGTGGAGATATCCGGCCGTGACGTCAAGATCCTTGATCTGGAAGGCCTCAAGCAGTTGATTGCCGGCTGCCATCGCCCTCCTGCCTGTTGATCCCGGTCATCCTATGCGCGCCATGGTTTTACACACTCCCGGTCAGCCGCTGCAACGCGAAGAGCGGCCCGTTTCGACACCCGGTGCCAATCAACTGTTGATCAAAGTCCTCGCCTGCGGCGTCTGCCGCACCGATTTACATTTGGTAGACGGTGAATTGCCTCAAGCGGTGCTGCCCAGGGTGCCGGGGCTTGAAATCGTCGGTGAAGTCATGGCTGTGGGCAGCCATGCAGACCTCGAGCGCATCGGCCAGCGGGTGGGAGTGCCCTGGCTTGGCAGGACCTGTGGTGCGTTCGCGTTCTGTCAGTCCGACCGGGAAAACCTCTGCGATCAGGCCATGTTCACCGGATGTGATCTGGACGGTGGTTACGCCGAATAAGCCGTGGCTGACCAACGCTTCTGTTTTCCAATCCCTGAGGCCCTCTCCAATACTGAGGCCGCACCGTTGCTGTGTGCCGGGTTGATGGCTTTCGCGCCTTGCAAATGGCACAAGGCGCCAGCCACCTCGGGTTTTATGGTTTTGGGGCCGCAGCGCATCTGGCCATTCAAGTCGCACGGGGACGTGGCCAGCAGGTATACGCCTTCACTCGACCGGGCGACACTGAAGGTCAGGCGTATGCCCTATCCTTAGGCGCGAAATGGTCCAGTTCGTTGGACCAGACTCCTCCTCACCTGCTCGATGCCTGCCTGATTTTCGCTCCGGTAGGGGCGATGGTGCCGCTGGCGCTGGCCGCCACCGTCTAGGGGGGATGCTTGGTTTGCGCCGGCATTCACATGAGTGACATCCCGGCCTTTCCTTATCGGCTGCTCTGGGGCGAGCGTAGCGTGCGATCTGTGGCCAACCTGACCCGCGGCGACGGCACCGCGTTTTTTAAAGCGCTGCAACACACGCCCGTGCACTGCGATACCACTCAGTTTTCCCTCGACGATGCCAATCAGGCACTGGCGCTGTTGCGCAGCGGTCAGTTCAACGGCGCGATTGTGCTTGTGCCGTGAGACGCGTTCGGCTCCTCTCTGATCCCACCGTGCATGATCATTGCTTTGCACCGAGCGCCGCCATGTATCGGGCGACGGATTCGGCATCAGCTAGGGAAAGTGCATGCTCCATCGGCAACATCGGAGCACCGTTGGGGCGTTGCCCGGTCTGCTGAAGAACCATGATCTGATGGCTCATATAGCTGGCATGCTGGCCCGCCACCCGTGGAATCACCCCATTGCCCCCGCCGTCCTTCCCGTGGCAAGCGCTGCACGGTGGGACACCCCTTCCAGGCAAGCCCTGGCGAAAGATCACTTCACCTCGCGCATCTGGCGTCCCGGTGTCAGCCTGCATGGCTCGCTGGCTCGCAAAATAGTCGGCCAGTTCGGCAATCTGAGTCTTGGTCAAATGGGACAATCCCGCCATGTACCGGTTGTCCGTAGCAGCGCTACGTCCATGGTTTTTGAAGTCGGTCAATTGCAACTGCAAATACTCGTTTTGCTGGCCAGCCAACTTGGGAAACTTGGGCGAGACAGACTCCCCCGTCGGCCCATGGCACAGCGAACAAACGCTGTCCGCCATGGCGATCCCCGACAGGGTGGACGTTTGCTGAGGCTCCTCTTCGCTTGTACCCGTGCAACCCATAAGCGTGGCCAGGCAAAGGGCCAGAGCATGAAGTGACCGGCTATCCGTAGATCGCATCCTGGATACGTTCATGGCTGTTACTCCGGGCGTTAGCGGATCACAATCATCGCCTGCGCGATGGCGCTCTTTGTTGATAAACCTCAACCAATCCTCCTCCTTGTTCTCGACGCCGCGACAATCACCGCCATTGCCCACGCCTCCCAGACCCTGTTGAAGTCGTGGGACGGTTTGCGTGAATATCTGCCGCATGCAGCGAGGCTATGGCGCAGGTTCAAGGGCATCACCCCTTAGCCAGTTCGAAAGTGGGCAGCCCCAGAGCGCTGATGCAGGCCTCTTTGTCCTTTTCGGTAATGGGTTCAAGGGCCATCGGATCAAGCATGTGCTGGTTAAGCATGGCCAGACGCACCATGCCGTTTTTGTCGAGGAGAGAATGTGCCATGCATTCACACAACGACCGAGGCAGGGCTTGCGGAAGGGACTCCATCTCAGCATTTTCAAACTCGATCACTAAACGCGCTGTACACATATCCACCAAATCCTGCACCGCGTGAGAGGCGAAGTTAAACGCCGTTAGGTAGCCCGCCATCAGCGCCATCGAGACCGATAGCAGGAGGGTTGCCTCACGCTTCCAGGAAAGGGTGCCCGTCCAGTGCAGGTATTTGTGCGCCGCTTCCCTGCTCCCGTGCTGAACACTTTGATACAAGCTTAAAAGCTTGTGGTTTGACATGACTGGATCACTCGCCGTCTTTATCCAAAGAATGGCGTCCACTGAAAAAAGTCGTTTGATCTGGATCAAACCAGGCGCAGCTGAGTCCCGTCTTCTTGACCTGCAAGCAACCCTGCCTCAAACGGTGATGGCTTTTGGGGTGATTATGATGAACCTGCATTGAGGTCAATGCTTGAGAGTTCGACACTATCGCGGTACTCCGGCACCGACACCGACCACCCTAACTCCAGACTGATGCGCCGGCGCAGTACATCCGACGCGTTAGGTTCCCCATGGACGACAAAGGTATGTTTTGGCGGTCGTTTGAACCCACGAAGCCACTGCATGATTTCATCGGCATCGGCGTGTGCGGACAGTGTTTGCATCGGTACCACCTCGGCGCGGATCGGAACATCCTTACCGTGGATACGCACCGAAGACACTCCCGCAACAATTTGCGCGCCACGGGTGCCACCGGCTTGGAAGCCAGGCATTAGCAGCGTGTTGTTCGGATTGGGAGCCAGTGCCTTAAGGTGATGGACCACCCGCCCTCCTGTCGCCATGCCGCTGGCGGCAATAATCACCGCCGGGGTGCGTTGCTGATCAAGCGCTCTCGACTCATCGACCGTGTGTACGAATTGCGCCACATGGCACATGCCTTCGCAGTCTTCCATCGATAATCTGTGCTCGCTCCGGAAACGCTGGTACAACAGCGTGACATCAGTGGCCATCGGACTGTTGAGGTAGATTGGAATATCGGGAATCGCCCGTTTGAGCTTCAACTGATACAGGTGATACATCAGCAGTTGAGCGCGCCCAACAGCGAACGATGGCACAAGGGTAATCCCTCGGCGCAGTGCCGTGCGGGTGATGATGCCGGCCAATTGCGCCTGTGGCGCCTCGACCGGATGTTGACGATCACCGTAGGTAGACTCCACCAGCAGGTAATCCGCCTGTTCGACAGTTTCAGGAGCCAACATCACAGGATCGTCTGGCCGCCCCAAATCCCCTGAAAACACCAAGGTCTGGCCGCCAGCAATCACCTCGACCGTTGCGGCACCTAGGATATGCCCGGCGCCACGCAACAGGATGGTCATGTCCGCGGCGATTGCCACCTTGTGGTGCAACTCCACCGGCCGCAACAGTTTGAGGGCTCGCTCAGCATCTTGCTCGGTGTAAAGCGGCAGCGCCGGGCTGTGCTTTGAGAAGCCATGCCGGTTGGCGAACTCCGCTTCCTCTTCCTGCAAGCGGCCACTGTCCAACAGCAGGATTTTCACCAATTCACAGGTGGCAGGCGTTGCGTAGACCGGACCGCGATAACCATTGCGCACCAGTACGGGCAGATACCCGCTGTGATCAAGATGGGCATGGGTCAGCACAATAGCATCGAGGTCCCTGACGGGAAGCTGGAACGGGTCGCGATTGTGCAGTCGCAGTTGCTTGTAGCCCTGGAACAGTCCGCAGTCGATCAGCAGATGTTGATTGCCATGTTCCAGCAGATATTTGCTACCCGTGACCGTACCAGCGGCACCTAGAAATGTGATTCGCATGGCCGTTGCCCTTGAACATTCAGAGGAGCGTTATTGATCGCTCCTTTTGGCCCAGGGTCAGTTGATTTTTATCAACTGCTGGCTCGATGGGGCCTTGTTCAACCGAATGAGCGTAAAGGCTTGACGATCATCAAACTGCACGGGGCCCGGTTCAACAGGCTCTCGACGGTATCGCCAATAAACCGTTCAGGTGCCTGGTGATAAACCGTGCCCAGCACCACGATGTCGAAGGCATTTTGTTGGGCGAAAAGCCCGATGACCTTGTGAGGGACGCCAGTCAGTGAGTGTCGCCGCGTACTCTTGATGCAATAGCGCTCAGCCAACACATCGAAAGCCTCTTGCTGGGCATCCTCAATCGCGTCCCTCAAACTCTCATCAAGAGTGCCAGTCGGCACACTCATCGGCGCCTCGCTTATCTCTGACCAACGACAGACGTTAAGTAAGTGCAGCGAGGCACCGCAGCTGGCTGCCAGGGTCGACGCCAGATCGAGTATTCGGTCATTTAAACCCTGAGTCAGCTCCTCCAAATGGGACAGATCGATCGCGGCAAGAATTTTCAATGGTTTGGGATTTCTGGCACTGGTCACCAGGTGCAGGTGGGTTGGACACTCGCGCAGCAGGCGCCAGTCCAGGGGGCGGTGAAAGGCTCGGTCGAGTGCTGGCACGTAATGGGTGTCTTTGATCACCAGGTCCGGATGGAAGTCAGTCACGTATTCCAGCAGGTTGGTCAGGCTCGACTTGGCCCAGACCACTTCGGTGCTTACCTGCAGGTCGCCGCATCGGTACAAACGGGCCTGCTGCTCCAGCCAATGACGGTGCACTTGCAAATAGCCTTCTCGTGCCTGGGCCATCGCTTCGTGGTCCAGCAGACCGGCTACCGCCAACGCTTGAACATAATCGAACGCGACAATGTGCAACAACGCACCGGTTGCACACGCCAGGGCATGTGCACGCTCAAACGCCGGGGTATGGGTCATTTCGCTGGGGGCTATCAATAGAATGCGTTTGAGCTTGAGCATCACGTACCTCGCCTTGAGTCCTGTCTGCCAGTTGATTATTGGGTGCCATACCGAGGGGAAACCTGACTTTTGTCAACGAATCAGCCGCTGTCGACAATGGAAGGACTCGCAATCGGTTAGTCAATCCATGGTTGATTCAGCTCAACCTTCTTCTGGCTTTCAGGTGTAGAACTGGATTGACCACGGAAGCCCGTGCGCAGCTGCTGCCTGAAAAGAAATGCAGGCATCTATGTCATTCCGCTGCTCTTGCGCCATGCAGCGTGCCCCGACTACCCGCCCCTTCTCGCTGGAGCTTTGCCATGTTGGCAGTTACGCTGATCAATATGCTGGTGGTCATCATCGCGGTCGTGATCCACTACGAATGCCTGCTACGGCTGAACGATTGGCTGCCCCGGCTCAAGTTGTGGAGCCGCTTCAGGATTGTCGTTGGGGTATTCGGCGCTCTGCTGGCCCACGCAACAGAGGTCTGGTGCTTCGCGTTGGTCTACTACCTCATGGTGCACACCGGTAAATGGGGTAGCTTGACAGGCAACTTCGACGGTTCACTGATGGACTGCGTTTACTTTTCCTTCACGACCTACACGACGATCGGCTTTGGCGATATTTCACCCGTGGGCGACATCAAGTATTTGACCGGGCTGCAAGCCCTGACCGGGTTGGTGCTTATCACCTGGACCGCCTCCTTTCTGTTTCTGGAAATGCAGAAATACTGGAAACGCAAATAGTCGTTATCCCGGTCGAATCAGCCTCAACGGTCGGCTGCGCTCCGAGTGCATCGACAAGCTGTCGAGCTCATTTGTGCCATAACGCTGTACACATTCGAGCTAAACCGCCAAAACGCAGCATGGCGCCTGATACAAAATATGCTCGGTCGTGCTGCCCAGGAGTTTGTCCAAACCATGGGACTGGACCCTGCCCATCACGATCACATCCACGTTGTGTTCCTCAGCAAACTCACTCAACACCTTGACCGGGTGTCCGTCTATGAAATGTCGACGATCCGGGGGCACACCGAACCGTCCTGCTAACCGAAGGAAAGACTTTTCCAGGTCCCCGCGAAGCGCTTTAGTCAGGTCAGCGAGCGTGAGGCCGTCCATGTCCGCCAGAAAAACAGCCGAGATCTCGCAGGCAAAAAGCAAATGCAGCTCGGCATTGCACTGCATGGCAAGACTGCAAGCCTGCTTGATGATTCGGTCATTAAGTTCGTCGTCAGCTGACTCGACGTCCGATACTTCGACTGCCGCGACAACCTTACGCGGCAAGGCCAAGCCACTGCCGCCCACAAGATAAACCGGCACCGAACAGTGACGTAACAAATGCCAGTCCAAAGGCGTAAAGAAGGCCCGCTTGAGCACCGACGCATGGTCAATTTCCTTGATCAACAAGTCCGGTTGCATGTCCGTGACGTGATCGATGACGTCTTGCTTCATGTCCTCAGCCCACGTTACCTCCGAGGTCACCTCAACCCCCCGGCCACGCAGGTTCTGCGCCTGAGCCTCAAGCCAGCCGCGATGGTCCTGCAGGTATTGCTCGCGGGCCAACGTTCGATCCCCCTCTTCAAGCAGCGATAACCATTTAATCGAGGGAATCAGCGCGGCGATATGCAAACTCGCGCCGCTGGCCTTGGCAAGTGATGCTGCATGATTCACGGCTGGGGAATGACGCAGCGCCGGATTGATGATCAGTAACAGACGTTGATACTGGCTCATGATCAATCTCCAAATGACGGGAAATACGACGCAAACCGCTATGGTCAGGCGTCAGCGATTGACCCTGACTGCCAGAATGCTGCCAGGCACAGAGTACAGTGCTCGCTCCGTGTTGCTGCCGATTAGCCGGTCGACACCCGTGCGATGCACGGTGCCCATCACCACGACGTCGGCCAGGTATTGCTCGACAAACTCACTGATCACCGGCACCGGCAATCCCATGACGAAATGCCGACGTTCCGGTGGCACGCCATAGCGCTCCGCCAATGCAATAAACGCCTGGTGCAAGGATTGGCGCAGTTCCTCGATCAAGTCCACGCCCCAACCGCCACCGGCCAGTGGTGCGTCGCTATTGAAAGCGGGCGATAAATCGTAGGCGTAAAGCAGGTGTAACGGCGCATCGCATTGCAGGGCCAAGGCGTTCGCCGTCTGGATGATGGTGTCGTTCAATCCGCTGATATGTGTCGAAGGGTCGAACGGGTCGACTGCCGCGACAACCCTGTGAGGCAGGCTGTAGCGGACTTGGTTGACGAGATGCACGGGGATCGGGCACTCACGCAACAAATGGCAATCAAGTGGGGTAATAAACACCCGCTTGAGCACGGGCTCAAGGCTGACATCTTTGATCAACAGCTCGGGTTTGAGATCTTCGACTGTCCTCAGAATGTCCTGCAGCGGATGAGTGGTAAAGACGGCTTTGACCGTTACCTCAAGCCCCAGCTCGCTGAGCCGATCCAACTCTTCGACCTCCCAGCGGCGGTAGCGACGCAAGTAGCGCTGATGCTCTGCGTCGTCGACTTTTTCTTGCCATAAATGCACCACCGGCGCCGGGTCGACAAAGGCCCGCACATCCAGCACGGCCCCGGCCGTCTTAGCCAATGCGACGGCACGCAACTGGGCAGGAGACTGATGCAGGGTTGGGTCAGCGATCAGCAGAAAACGTTGATATTGCCCCATCACACACCTCCGCTCGACACCGGTCATAAATTGCCGGCATGGTTGAAGACTGCGCGTCATCCCTTCGTGCGGTTTGATTTACATCAAGCACAAGCAAATCAATGCCACCGACACCGGTGTCTGATCCAGATCAGATTCAAGCATCGACCGCGGTGTAGAAAGGATTCAAGCGTGGCTCTTTTGCCGCGAGCCAATCTTTCAAACCGCACTGGAGGAAACACCCCATGCTTACCGTCAAAGACCACAATGATCGGGCTGCAGCCGCCTACGCTGCGGTCCACGGCCAATACTGGATCGAAGCACTCAGGGACGGTCGCCATGTGCTGATTCGACCGCTGGCGGAAAAGGATCGTGACCGTGAATATGCCTTCATCAAACGACTGTCTCCCGAATCCCGACACATGCGTTTTCTCGCGCAGATCAATGAACCCGGCGCTGCGATGCTCAATCAGTTGATGGACACTGACAATAAACAGCGTGTGGCCTATATCGCCCTGGTCCATGACAACGGGCAACTGGTCGAAATCGGCGTCAGCCGTTTCGCGGCTACCCGCGAGCATGAGTGTGAATGTGCCGTCACAGTCGCCGATGAATGGACGCACCTGGGGTTGGGCACATTACTGATGGAGCATTTGATCAAGACAGCCCGCAAAAACGGCTTTCGCCAAATGTATTCAGTGGACTCGTCCAGCAATGCCCCCATGCGCGACCTGGCCAAAGCGCTCGGATTCGAAACTCACAACGATCCAGACGACAGCCGTCAGGTGATCCATCGACTTTACCTGTAGAAAGCCGCCCCGCAATGTCCCGGTCAACGGCTCATCGCGGGGCGATCAAGCCCTCACGATTGCAGCATTTTTCCCGGTTTGATCGCCAGTACACTGCACGGCGCCCGATGCAAAAGTTGTTCGGCCGTAGTGCCCAGTAGTTTGCTCAAGCCCTTGTGTTGCACCGTGCCCATAACAATGACATCCGTGCGGTACTCGGAGACAAATTCACAAATACTCGGCACGGGGGCGCCCTCTATGAAATGACGACGCTCCGGTGGCACGCCGTGGCGTTCGGCAATGGCCGCAAATGCTTCATGCTGAGCCGATCCCAACATTTCATAGATACCGGAGGCCAGAGGCAGCGCGGCAAAGCCCATGTCCTGGGCGTATATGGCCGTCCAGTCATACACATGCAGCAGTTCAAGAGTGGCACCACAGACTGCGGCCAGTTTCGTCGCCGCGTCGATAATCTGATCGTTGAACACATGGTCCTGATCCTCATTGCGCAATACATCAATGATGGCCAGTACGTTGCGCGGCCGGGCATTCAACGGAGTCGTCACCAGATGCACCGGCACAGGACAATCACGCAGCAGCTGCCAATCCAGCGGCGTGAAAAACACACGCTTGAACGACGACTCTTCCTCTGCGTCCTTGATGATCAGCGTCAGCGGCATCTCATTGATGAAGTTCAGGATCTCCTCGTAAGGATGCTGTACCCACACCACTTCGCTGCTGACCTCGACGCCATGCTTGCTCATCAATCCGGCCTGATCGGCTAGCCATTGGCGATGTGTTTGCAGATAGCCGTCCCGGGCCAGCGCGAATTGTTCCGGGGCGAACAACCCGGCCACTGCCAAGGCCTGTGAATAGTCGAACGCCACGATATGCACTGGCAATTGCATCGCCAGCGCCAACGCCGCAGCCCGGTCGAATGCCGGTGTCCGAGTCATGGCTGAAGGAGCGATCAAGAGTAAACGCTGAGATTGCGACATGGGGTACCTCGGCACTCGGCCATTTCAACTAAGGAGAAGAACCTCAGATTGATTGCTCCCTGTTCCGACCACTTGATCTTTATCAGTTAGACGCACGATCTCAATCAGAGCAAAACCATCCCCGCCCACAACGCCAGGGTCAGCATCACTTGGCCCGGGATCACGTAAGCGGCGAAGTGTCGCCCGCCGCTGACCCACGCCACCACGCATTTGCTGATGGAGTTGCTGCTGATTGCAATCAGCACAGGCCCGACAATGGCATCGAAGGGCAACTGACCGGACTTGGCCAGCGTAGCAATCGACGCCGTGGAGGCGTGCGCATCGGCAAAACCGCTGATCGTGGCCGTCAACATCACGCCCACCTGGCCGAAATGGCTGAGCATCACAGACGAAACAAAGGTGATGCCGGTCATGGTCAATGTGACGATTAGCGCCAGTTTGAGGTTGAACGCCCCACCGACTTCGATCGGCTGGTTGGTCACGGCCGCTGGTTTGGGAAACATCAGGCTTATTCCATATAACGCCGTGGCGGCGGCTCCGGACATCAATGGCCCCCACATATGGCGCAGCAAACCGGGGTCGACCGCCCCCAGGATCAGGCCAACCTGCGTAACGGTAGCCAAATTGGACAGGATCGCGGCCGCGCTCAGGATCTTGATATTGTCCGGCTGCCGGGCGACGAGATGGCCCATGGCAGCGATCGTCACGGTGCTGGAAGCGAACCCGGAGGCGATGGCGCTGATCGCATATCCATAACGGGTTCCCAAGGTTCGAACGGCGATATGCCCAACCGCTCCCACCGCCATAAGCAATACGGTCAGGCTGCAAATAGTGCGCAGATTGATCGCAGCATAGGGGCCGATAAAACGGTCAGGCACCAAAGGCAGCACGACCAGTGCAGCCGTCAAGAGGATGAGGCCGTCACCTAGCTCCGCATCAGTCAATTGGCTGCGGGCAAAGTGGTGAAGCTTCTCTCGATAAGTCAGCAGTCCCGCCAGCACCACGCCGACAGCAATCGCCAGTTCGGGGCTCGTGGCGCACAACGCACCCAGCACTAACACCGTCAACAACGCCACTTCGCTGGTGACCCCGGGATCGTCGCTCAGGCTTCGCCAATAAGCTACGGTGACGAGCAATCCCAGAGCGATGGCCACGATGCCCACCAGTAAACCACCACCGACCTGCATCGCCACATAACCCAGCAACGCCGTAATGGCGAACGTCCGTAAACCGGCACAAGCTCGGGTCTCGCCCTGCCCCTTGTGCCGTTCGCGTTCAAGACCGATGAGCATGCCAATCCCCAGCGCTGCAGCTGCACCTGTCAGCCCAATGGCTGAGTTCATTGGGTTGTCATCTGCTTGAACTGCGCCCTGAAATGGCTCACATCGTTACTCCACGGGGTCGGCGCAAACACGTTTGCCATTGGCGTTAGCCGTTTGACGGCCGGGCATCTGTCTTGCGTCATTTGCCAGACCAGCGCCACTTGGCCAGACATGGGGTGCCGCGATACGTGCCTTGAGCAGGCCCACAAATGCCTGCGCTTCTCCCAGGCTGTTGAAGTTCACTTTAAAGGCATCCATGCACACGACCCAGCAATGGCTTGCCGGTTTCTCCGCGATATCAATGATCATAGAGACCTCCGTATTGCTTCGAGAATCAGCGCGCACAGCTTCACGGCGTAATCGCGACCTTCATGACACCGTCCCGTTGGTGGGCAAACAATTCATAGGCCGCTTCAATATCATCGAGTTTGAAGCGGTGGGTCACCAGCGGCGACAGGTCCACACCACCGCTCTGCACCACCGCCATCAAGCGACGCATGCGCTCCTTCCCACCCGGGCACAGGGTAGTAACAATGCTGTAATCGCCCAACCCTGCAGCAAAGGCGCCCAGGGGAATGCGCAGATCGCTGGAGTAGACGCCGAGGCTCGAGAGTCGACCACCCGGACGCAGAACCCGCAACGCGGATTCGAACGTGCCCTGCGTACCCAGTGCCTCGATGGAAACATCGACACCACGGCCATCGGTCAGCGCCATGATTTGCTCGACCACGTCGCCGTCCTTGAAATTGACGACATGGGTTGCACCCAAACTTCGTGCGACGCTCATGCGCTCGGCCACAGTATCCACGCCAATGATCGTCGTCGCGCCTTTAAGCCGCGCACCCGCGACCGCGCAGAGTCCGATGGGCCCCAGGGCAAACACCGCAACGGTATCGCCAATATTTACCTCACCCCGCTCAGCCCCGGAAAATCCGGTGGACATGATGTCCGGGCACATCAATACCTGCTCGTCACCGAGCCCATCGGGAATGGGGCATAAATTGGCAAGTGCGTCCGGTACCAGCACGTACTCGGCCTGGCAACCGTCGATGATGTTGCCGAACTTCCAGCCACCGGTGGCGCGAAAGCCGTGGCGGGTATCTGGACCATCCTGTGAACCGCAGCCACACAGGCACGCGTAACTTTGTCCGCTGGGAGTGATGGCACCGGCGATGACCCGCTGCCCTTCGAAAAATCCGCGCACCTGCGATCCCAGCCGCTCAACAACGCCAACCGGCTCGTGGCCCACGGTCAACCCTTTGGCCACTGGATATTCACCGCGCAGGATGTGCACATCGGTTCCGCAAATCGTGGTGGTGGTAATACGGATCAATGCGTCCAGCGGCCCAACTTCAGGGACGGGTTTGTCTTCCAGCACTATCCGGTTCTTTTCAACGAAAACAGCCGCTCTCATGGTTGCCATGGTGATCCTCCTTTTCTTATGTAAGCCAAGGTCTGTAAGAGCCCAAAGACTGCGCCGGGGAGCCAGACGAAAGATTGATAATGGTCAACAATTTCGACACTGGACCAAGCCCGGACAACCGTGCGTCGGGCAACACCATCCTTTCCCCTCCCTTTGATAAAGATCAAACCCGATGCCCTGCACTGCGGCAGGCTAGGTTCAAGGCTTCACTGCCCAATAACGCCGCAGCCATTGGGGCGAGCGATTGCACCATTACCCACCGGAGGTTTGTCATGACTGATCAATCACGTTTCATGCTGGTCGCCTCGCCATTGATGGAAAACAGCCCAGCCTTCGACCGTGCCGCCGCATTGGCCAAAGCTTCGGGCGCCGCCCTGCACATTGTGGCGTTCGATTACCTTGAAGGACTGGCGACAGCCGGAATGGTCAACGAACAGGCGCTGGAGCAGATGCGACTGGGCTATGTCGAGCGTCATCGCCAGTGGCTCGAAGACCAGGCCCGCCCCTTGCGTAAGATCGGTGTGCATGTCACCACTGAAGTCGTCTGGGTCGAAAGGCCGTTGCAGGAGATCCTCATTCATCTCAAAGAACAGCCGATGGACGTATTGATCAAGGCCCTGGAGCACGAATCTCTGTTGTCACGCCTGATGTTCACGCCACTGGATATCCACCTGCTTCGCGAATGCCCGGTGCCCCTGCATTTTGTCAGTCATTTGCACAATGTCTTGCCGCGCAAGATCGTCGCCGCCGTCGACCCGTTTCATTCTGATGACGAATACCAAGGCTTCAACGACAGAATTTTGCGTGAGGCCTGCAAACTGGCGAGCACCTGTAATGCAGAACTGGACGTGATCTACGCGCATGACCTCTCAAGCATCAGTGCGGACGAATTCGGTTTCAGTAATGGCTCAGGGTTTTTCTCCTCGGGAAAAGCCAAATCCCTGTTCGACGCGCAGGCTGATGCGTTTCGAAACCTTTCTGAGCGCAACGGTATTCCGCCGGAACACCAGCACATGATCATGGGCAATCCGGCCAAAGTGCTTTCCAGTTACGCGCAGGCCTACGACATCGATGTGATTGTCATGGGACGTGTTGGACATCGAGGCATGGAGCGTTTAATTGGCAGCACGGTGGAGCATCTGCTGTACAAGTTGCCCTGCAGCGTGTGGGTGGTTTCCCCAGAAAAAATCTGAACGATGGATAAAGCCGTATAAAAAATAGGTCATGGGAGAATGAGGAATGAACGCTCAACTGACCGAACCGGCCAAATTGTTTCTTGTGTGCCTGCTGGCATTGGTGCCACGTTATGGCAGCGGAGACAGAAATACCTACTCAATCCTCCTCTAGCCAAGTTACTGCTTCGAATGAGGCGGACGCCAAGCAGGCTTTCCATCAGCGACTGATCAAAGTCCTCGATAAATTCCCTAAAACATGGGACAGGATCGAGATGCTTGATGGGGGAAAAACCGATGTGCGAACGGCGCTCTACTACTGAGAAGATGCCATGCTGACCAACTACGACGAGGTTGCCAAAGACACTAGATCTGTCGTCAGAGCGATTCTGAAAATATTGTTGGAGGACGGGCACGACCCGTCGAAAGATTACTACTTCATCGTGACCCATGCTTATCAACCGGCGGGTACTGGCGAGACAGGGAAACCATTGACGCGCAAAAGTCGAGCTATGACCGGGAGGGCGATCAGATCAAGTACCGCGATCCGACTAAATACTAGGTATCAACCGAAATTGGCCGAATTCTACCAGCGCCGACCGGCTGCAATGGGTCGATTTCGCTAAGTTTCGACAGGCAACAATCGGCCAGAAGCAGTCGTTCGCAAGCCTGTTGCGAAGCCCTGGCACTATCGTCGATTTAAATCCTTAGTTTGATCTGGTCGAGCGGCAGCTTTGCGAGATGAACTTGTGTCTGGAGGCTACTGCGCCACACACACCGACTCTCAATGCCACGGAGCTGGGCACACTGCTCTATGCAGGGATGGGCTTCGTCGACTTCGCGCGAATCCAATAGCATCAAGGTGTACCAAAAACACCGGCGTTGATCCCGTTGATCAAGGGCTCGCATTATTGCGTAATAGGCCCGGCCGATTACCCAAGGCTGATTGAATTAGCCAATGCGGTTAGTGGCCTTAACCGAACCAGGGCACCTAACAATTTTCTCCCATGGCCGAATACGTGGCCGGCATTGACGTAGGTGGACAGCTAAAAGGCACTGCTTTACACCGTCGTTTTTGACCGTGGCCACATCATTGGTCCGGATGTCGCCAAAAATCTAGAGCAGGCCAAGGGCTGACTAACCGCCTTTTGCACTTGATACCTGGCGCGTTCGTTTCGACACTCTGAGCGATTACAAAGTTAGCCCGTGAGATACAGCAGATTATCCCTTGCCGACTAAAACAACGGCATATTTTGCCTGAGCTCTTTTGCTAGTTTATTGAGATGACAGGGCCCGGGGATGTGTTGGCTGCCACAGCGCTGTCCTGACTCGCAATCTCTCCCGCTCTGCTGTTCGCAGCGCCTATTTCCGCACTAAGGAGCTAGCTGGATGACAACTCAATCTTCGAATAGCTATCGCGTTGATCCACAAACGTCTCACCAGTTTTATATCAACGGTCGCTGGTCTTCCCCGGCAAGCCCTGCGAGCTTGCCCGTGGTCAATCCGGCCAGTGAAGCCGTTGTGACAGAGGTCGCCCGAGGGACTGCCGAGGATGTTAACCGGGCAGTGGCGGCGGCCCGTGCTGCGTTTCCAGGTTGGGCTGCCACCAGCGCAGAATCGCGCGCGCTTTTTCTTGGAAAGATCTACGACCTCATCCTTGAACGCAAAGAAGAACTTGCGCAGGCGCTCTCTCTGGAAATGGGTGCGGCGATCAGTTTCTCACGGGCCATGCAAGTGCCTCTAGCGGCTGAACACGTGCGGGTCGCCCGTGATCTTCTGTCCACCTATCACTTCCAGACGGTTGAAGGCAGCACCGCGATTGCACGCGAACCCATCGGCGTCTGCGGTCTCATCACGCCGTGGAATTGGCCGCTCTATCAAATCACCGCGAAAGTAGCCCCGGCTATCGCTGCCGGATGCACAGTGGTCCTCAAACCCAGCGAACTGTCGCCACTGAGCGCCCTGCTTTTCGCGCAACTGGTGCACGATGCAGGCCTGCCCCCGGGGGTCTTCAATCTGGTGAATGGCAGTGGTCCCGAGGTCGGAGAAGCCATCGCTGCGCATCCCGATATCGATATGATTTCGATCACCGGCTCGAATCGCGCGGGCGCGCTGGTGGCGCAGGCGGCCGCCCATACAGTCAAACGCGTCACTCAAGAACTGGGAGGCAAATCGCCAAACGTGCTGCTCCCCGATGCCGACTTCGCCAAAGTCGTGCCACTGGGCGTTATGACTGCGTTTCGCAACGTAGGACAATCGTGCAGCGCACCGACCAGAATGATCGTGCCAAAGGACAGGCTGGCTGAGGTCGAAGCGCTGGCTGCCGCGACCGCCAATGCGATTATCGTGGGTGATCCCCAATCGGAACACACGGTACTCGGTCCGATTGCCAACGAGGCTCAATACAAGCGTGTGCAAGAAATGATCGAGGCGGGCCTGAATGAAGGTGCAAAACTCGTTTGCGGCGGTCCCGGTCGCGTAGCGGGCCATGAAACGGGCTTCTACGCTCGGCCGACTGTTTTCTCCGAGGTGGAATCATCCATGCGTATCGCCCAGGAAGAAATCTTTGGGCCGGTACTCTGCATCATTGCCTATGAAACGATCGATGAGGCTGTCGCTATCGCAAACGATACGGTGTATGGACTGAGCGCCCATGTTCAATCACAGAGCCTTGATCATGCACGTGCCGTAGCCTCGCGGATCCGCGCTGGACAAGTGCTGCTGAATCACCCCGCCTGGAATCCAATGGCGCCTTTCGGTGGCTACAAACGATCCGGTAATGGTCGTGAGTTTGGTGTCTACGGGTTTGAAGAGTATCTCGAAACCAAAGCCATCGTTGGCTTTGGTGAGTGAAACAAACCGCACAAAAAAGGGGGGCAGTTAGCTGTCCCCCTTTTTACTTTGCAACTACCACGATCACCTGAGCACGTTACGCATTTCTTTCAGAACTTCCCACCCAGCGGATACTCGATCGCCAGACGAATCTGATTCGCATCCAGCTCCGCCTGTGCGGCATTGCCACGATGGACCGCATGGCGCAGGTTGAATGCGAGGTTCTTTGCCACCCCCGACTGCACCACGTACCTGGCCTGTAGGTCCCGCTCCCAGTGTTTACCTCCCTGCCCGTACCCAAGCCATGTGTAACCGCCGTTGGGGTCCATGTGGCTGCCGTCGATGCCGCTGCCGCGTACATAGAGTGCACCGAAGGTCAGGCCGGGAACGCCGTATCCGGCCATGTTCAGGTCGTAACGGGCCTGCCAGGATGCTTCCTGCGGTGCATTGAAGTCGGACAGCGCGACGGCATTACTCAGGTAAATCGCACCACGGGTGACATAGTCGAAAGGCGTGTCGCCGTCGACTTTCTGATAGCCCACGCCGAAGCTGTGGGAGCCGATCCGATAAGTCGTCAGTAAACTCCAGGTGGTGTTATCGATCCGGCCGGACAAGGCTTTGCCGGTATCCTGAGTGCGATATAGATTCAGGTCAAAGGCCAGATCCTGGCCTTCCACGACCGGCTGGGTGTAGATCGCACCAAGGTACTGCTGACGCCAGGTGTCCTCGTAGAGCGCGCTGAACAAACTGGCATTGAGCCCTTTGAGCGCCGTGTTGCGCACGCCGACCAGGTCGAAGCTGTTGCCCTGCTTGCCGTTGGAGTAATTGACCACAAACCCCTGGTCGTGACTGGTGGCATTACGGTCGGTGCTTTCATTGAAGTGCCCGCCGTACAGCGTGGTAGCGGGCAGTTCGCGACTCGTCAGCAGCCAGCCGGTGGCGGTTTCGGGCAGCAAACGGCTGTCGGATGAGCCAAACACCGGGGTTTTTACCCGTTGCTCGCCGTAGCGCAATTCAGTCGAGGAAAAACGCATTTTCGCCACGGCGCCACCGCGACCGATCTCTTTCTTGGGATGGCCGTCATTGTCCACGCCGAGCAGCCGCGCCTTGCCGGCCCGCCCGCCTCCGCTGTCCAGTTCATAGCCGGAATAGGCATGGGCGTCGATGCCCAAACCTACGGTGCCACGGGTAAAACCGGAGGCGACGTCAGCCATCAGGCCATAGCCCCATTCTTCGGCGAGCTCGCTGCGTTCTGCGCGGGGCTTGAAGGCATTGCGCGCCCCGTTGCTGCGCGAGCCGTGTTCATAGTCGCGACGGTCATAGACGCTGCGATTGAGCAGGCTCCACTGACTGTCTTCGATAAAGCCTTTTGCGTTGTCTTGCTCTGATGCGCAGGCGAGCAGGGACTGCCCGCCCAATGCCAATAGCAGGGTATGCGTCGATAAGGTTTTCAAAGTGCAACTCCACAGAAATGGGGATCTGCAAGGTGTCCCGCCAGACGGGGGACACCTTTGGGCGCCTCAGAGGTATTTGAGGATCGCGATGTCGCGACGGCGCTGTTTCAGTGCGGCGAACCAGCGTGTCGGGAAGAACAGCAACACGCCGAGGATCGCACTCCACAACCACACCATGGGCAGGCCATCGAAGCCGTAGTACGCGCCCTGATTGGCACCCCAGATGGCGACTGCTACCAGGTACATGGCCTTGAGCACATACAGGTGCAGCAAGTAGAAGAACATCGGCGCCCCACCATAAATGGCCAGCGTCGAGGTGGACCAGCGATCCTGCATCTTCTCGAATAACGCCAGCAGCAGGAGACTTAAACCCAGGGTCGGCATCAGGAACATCAGCGACGGCGGGTACTTCTTGGCGCTCATGAAACTCATGAAGGTGCGCAACGAGTCACCGGTCTGCACCCAGGGTTTCTCGCCATAGACGTTCAGGTAACGGATGAACACGAAGGCCACCAGAAGACCAACGCCCAGCTTGAGCAGGCGGGACAAGCGCTCGCTCGGTTCCATGTCCTTGCCGAACCACGGCCCGATCGCCCAGCCCAGCACAATCACCCCGATCCATGGCAACACCGGGTACGTGGTGCGAGCGCGGGTGAACTCGGTGATGTCGATGAACACCCGCTGGTGCAGGATCGACCACGGCACAAAGAACGGCGACTCCGGCCCCACGGTCACGTTATCGAGCAGGTTGTGCCCGGCAACAATGGCCACACCGAGCACAATCAGCCAGCTGCGCTTGAAGTGCAGCAACCCGGCCAGCACGATCATGCAGATGCCAATGCACCAGATCACCTGCAACCAGAGGGTCTTGGGCGGAAACTCGGCGTTCCAGGCGAAACACACGAAGGTGATTTCCAGAAACACCAGGAACAAACCGCGCTTGAGCAAGAACACCGAGGTTTCACGGGCCGTATGTTTCTGGCTATAGAGCCAGGCCGACAGGCCGGTGAGGAAGATAAACGCCGGGGCGCAAATCTCGCTGAGCATTCGGGTGAAATACAGGTCCGGCGTCACGCTTAACGCGTCAATTGGATCGGTGACCTGGCGGTGCAACAGAAAGGTTTCTCGTACATGGTCAATCAGCATCAACAGCATGACAAAACCACGCAGGGCGTCGATCGCCAGCATCCGCGTGTTGGCTTTTACCTGAGTGGTGGCCAGCGCAGGGGAAATACTTCCCACCTGCCCGGCCAATCCTGAGGATTGGGACATATTGGTAACTCCTGTAGGGACGGAGGTCAGGCTTGTTTTTTCAGCCGGGCGACTTCGGAGGCTGGCAGCTGCGACGGTGCCCGTGGCAACGACGGCTTGCCTTGCACCCGATAGAACGACAGCGTGGAGCTGAAGCTCTTCAGGTCAAACGGTTCAGTCTTGCCGTCGGGACTGACACGCTCACCAGAGGTGCGATCCTTGTATTCGGCAGCCACCACATAGGTGCCCTGCCAGGGCAGATCGAAGCTGACTTTGCCTGACTTGTCGGTGCGCTGGGTAACGACTTCGCCCGAACCGGTCTCGAGCATAACCTCTTGATCTACCAATGGTTTTTTCGAATAAAAGACCTGGAACTGGGCCTTGTTGCCCTCGACCTGTCCGGTGGGCACGATGTCCAGCGTGAGTTCCGGGGTGCGCGCGCGCAAATCGCCGACCCAACGGGTGGCGGGCGTCCAGTAGGTCTTCAGTGCCTTGTCCGCCTCGTGGGAATCGAAGATCGGATAATGCGGGTCCTGGGCCAGCAGCGAATCATCGCTCTTGCCCTGATGGGCCACCGCGAAGGCCTGACGCTGCAAGGTCAAACTCAATGGCTGTGATTTGTCGCCGACTGACCAGCCCTTGAGTTGCCGGAACCGGTCCATCCCGCCCGGCGTAACCTCCAACATATTTTTGTCATACTCGCCGTAGTACAAAGATAGAGATTGCCCGGGTGGTTGTTCGTACCAGATCTGGTGCGCTTCGCTGCTGCCGGCCAACAGGAAGATGCTGTAACCCAATAGTGCTTTTGCGTTGCTCATTCGCATTTTTTGGCTCCGATTGGTGTTATTAAACGATTCGTTGCTGACGCTTCATCCTCCCGAAATCAGCGACATCACAAACCGCGTCCCTCTCTCCGTACGCATTACAACTCAGAGACTTTGGCGCTTTGCTCCGAAAATGGCGCATGCGGGGCAATCGGAAACTGTTTTTGCAGGTAGAAACAGATGTTTATGCGGCTTGCGCGAGGATGAGGCGTGTTTGCGGGTTTGAGCGGTTTGATGTCCAAACACAGTGCATCGCGCACCACAAAACAACTGTGGGAGCGGGCTTGTTAGCGATGACGTCAGCACATCCGGCATCCATGTGTCAGACGTACCGCTATCGCTAGCAGGCTAGCTCCCACAGTGGGGATTTATGTTGGTTGAGGGGATTTCAGTGCCGCAGCAATTTACGCAACGGCACGCCATCCTTGAGCACGGGGGATTTGATGACGATATAACTGAAGTACTTGGAGATGCCGATGTTCTTGTCCAGCAGGCTTTCGATCACTTCCTGATAGTGCTGGATACTGCGGGTCATGAAGCGCACCAGGTAATCGTAGCCACCGCTGATCAGATGGCATTCGAGCACTTCATCCACCAGGCGAATATTGGACTCGAACTTGGCGAAGTCTTCGCGCTTGTGGTCACTCAAGGTAATCTCGGTGAAGACCGTCACCGACTCGGTGATCTTGGCCAGGTTCAGGTGTGCCTTGTAGCTGGAAATGTACCCGGCCGATTCCAGCCGTTTGACCCGTTGCAGGCAGGGGCTGGCCGACAATCCCACGGCATCGGCCAGGCTCACATTGGTCATGCGCCCGTCCTTCTGCAACTCAACCAGGATACTGATGTCGATGCGGTCCAGTTTGACTAAACCTTCCATTGCGAACCTCTTGACTGCCATTTGTAAGACAATCTTCTAGCAAAATCAGCGCCGTAAAGACAGCTGATGTTGAGCCACCAGGTCCGCCATGCTGTTAATGCAGTAGTGCCCGGCACAAGGCGTCGGCTGTGCGACCCGCTCGCGACAGATCAGGCACACATCGACTCCCGCCTGTCGACTGGCTGAAGGCCGGGTCACTTGCAGGATCAGGGCAGGCTCAAGTTCGTTGCTCTTCAACCAATCCGCATCCTGCAACGGGTCGCTGGCCAACGAGACGAAGTCCTCGGCCATGATCCCCAGGCGCTCACAGAGCACTCCACGATCCTCGGCATCCCGATCGCCCTTCACCAGCAGCCGATAGAACTTGCGCAAGTACAACATCGCTCCCGGCGCGTCCTCGAACAACGACCAGCCAGCCACCGAACGGGCGAAACTCATGCCCTCCTCCCAACTGGCTTTCTGCCCCCAGCGCTCGGCCAACTGGCGATGGGCGAAACACAGCAGTCCACTGAAACCCAGTTCGCCAAAGCGTGGATACAGTGCCCGCACCACCTCGCGAAATTCAGCCAGCACCTGTTCCTTGTCCGGGTGTCCGCCCCGGCTGTCGAGCAGCGGTTGCAGCGCCGCCCAGACCCCCGAATCGCGATCGACCAGGACCTCATCGCAATCGATGAGCAGCGCTCGATAATCAGTCAGCCCCATGGTGTACATAGCCTCCGATGATGCATTCGATCAATCCATGCTCCATAAACGCTCACGGGCGATGCCTTGCAGCACCGCCCGGAGTCGGCAGCACGTCAGTTCAAGACCCGTGCCAAGGCCGCTTCCAGAATCTGTAGCGCTTCATCAACCTGTGCTTCGGTCGCCACCAACGGCGCGAGGAAGCGCAGCACGTTGCGGTACACGCCGCACTTGATCACCAGCAAGCCACCCTTGCGCGCTTCATCGATCAGTCGCTGGTTCAGATCGGCGTCCGGTGTGCGGGCCTCGTCGTTCTTGATCAGCTCAATGGCGAGCATGAACCCGGTGCCGCGCACATCGCCGATTTGTGGGTAACGACTCTGCAAGTCAAGCAGTCCTTGGCGCAATTGCTCGCCCAACACGTCACCGCGCGCCAGCAACTGTTCCTCTTCGTAGGCATCAATGACCGCAAGTGCCGCCGCGCAGGACAACGCGTTGCCGCCGTAGGTGCCACCCAGCCCACCTGGCAACGGCGCGTCCATGATCTTGGCCTTGCCGACCACACCGGACAGCGGCAAGCCACCGGCCAGGCTCTTGGCGACGGTCACCAGGTCTGGCTGGATGTCCGCGTGCTGGAAACCGAACCACTTGCCGGTTCGGCCGAACCCGGTCTGGATTTCATCGAGGATCAGTACGATGCCGTGTTTCTCCGTCAGCGCGCGCAGTCCCTGAAGGAACTCTTTGGGTGCCGAGAGGAAACCACCATCACCCTGCACCGCTTCGATGATGATCGCAGCGACCCGCTCCGGCGCAACCTGGGTGGCGAGCAATTCGTCCAGCGCCTTGAGCGCCATCTCGCTGGTGACGCCGCGATAGGCGTTTGGATACGGCGTATGGAACACCTCCGGCGCGAACGGCCCGAAGTTCTGTTTGTACGGCTGGCTCATGCCAGTGAGGGTGCTGCCCAGCAAAGTCCGCCCGTGGAAACCACCACGGAAGGCAATCACAGCCGAACGGTTGGTGTGAGCCCGGGCGATCTTCACCGCGTTTTCCACGGCCTCGGCGCCGGAGGTAAAGAACGCGGCTTTATAGGCCTCGTTACCGCCGATCATTTCGCACAGGCGCTGGGCCAGATCCAGGTAAGGCTTATAGGCAACCACCTGGAAGCAGGCGTGGGAGACCTTTTGCAGTTGCGCCTGAACCGCCGCAACCACTTTTGGGTGGTTGTGGCCAATGTTCAACACGCCGATGCCGCCGACAAAATCCAGGTATCGCTGGCCGTCCACATCCCACAATTGGGCACCTTGGGCGCGATCGATCACCAATGGATGAGCGGTCACCAGGCCCCGCGGCACGAACTGATCGCGCTGACGGAGCAAATGAGGGGTTTGGTCGACTTTGCTGTTCATGGCATTTCCCATCGTGAGTCCGGCAGCCCGGAGGTAATTGGTGATTTCCGATGGTGTCCAGATTAAGGCTTGCGCGGAACGAACTACGCCGAACTTGGCTTCTCAGAAATCCGGATCCACTGTTTTCACCCTGCCAAACGGCAGATTCCTTCAGTGCGCCGAATATGCTGCAGGCCTGCCGATCCGAAGGGATGCAACGCGTTTAAAGCGGTGCTTTCAACAGATCCTGCGCCAGCGTTGCGCGATGATAGGAACACCTTCACCTGTAAGGAATTGACCATGGCCTTGCTTTACAAAGCTGACCCTGTGCGCGGCGAACAGTGGAAAGCGCTGTTCGCCGAACACGCCCCGGATATCGAATGGCGCGCCTGGCCGGACATTGGCGACCCCAGGGACATCGAGTACCTGGCGGCGTGGCAGGCACCGGATGACATTGAGGCCGTGCTGCCGAATCTGAAGGTGTTGTTCGCGTTGTCCGCCGGGGTCGATCAACTGGACCTCGGTCGATTGCCCAGGGACTTGCCCGTGGTGCGCCTGTTGGACCCCGGCATCACCGCCGGCATGTGCGAGTACGCCAGCTTTGCCGTGCTCAGCCTGCACCGGGACATGTTGCGTTATCGCCAGCAGCAGGTGGCCCGTTGCTGGCAGGCGCACATGCTGCAACCGTCGGCCAAGCGTCGGGTCGGCGTGATGGGGCTGGGCACCCAGGCGCAACAGATTCTCTCGACCTTGCAACCTTTGGGGTTCAAGTTGAAAGGCTGGGCTCGCAGCGCTCATCACATCCCAGGCGTGGATTGCTATGCCGGTCGCGAGCAACTGCCGGCGTTTCTCAGTCAATGCGACATTCTGTTGTGCGTGCTGCCGCTGACCGAGCAAACCCAGGGCATTCTTGATCGTCAGTTGTTCCGACAACTGCCCCACGGCGCGGCGCTGATCAACATGGGCCGTGGCGGGCATCTGGTGGAAAGTGATCTGCTGGAGGCGCTGAACAGCGGGCAGCTCAGTGGTGCGGTGCTGGACGTTCTGCAGGAAGAGCCGGCGCCGGCGGATCATCCGTTCTGGGGCCACCCGCAGATTCTGCTGACACCGCATATCGCGGCGATGACCCAGCCTGAAAGTGCGTTTGGGGTGTTGCTGGAGAATATCCGGCGGTTCGAACGGGGTGAGTCCATGGTGGGCCAGATTGATCGCATGCAGGGTTATTGACGCAAAACACAATCCACCTGTGGGAGCTAGCCTGCTAGCGATGACATCAGCACATTCAACATCAATGTGTCAGAAACACTGCTATCGTTAGCAGGCTAGCTCCCACAGGGATATATCGGCGAACACAGAATTTGATTTCACCCAAATCAACTGTAGGAGCTAGCTGCTCCTACAGGGTTTTGTGGTGGGTTAGAGGATGTTGGCGATGGCTTTGCCGACGTCCTGTGTCGAGCCCTTCCCGCCCAGGTCCGGGGTAATCGGCCCCTCAGCGATCACCCGCTCGATCGCTTGCAAGATCCCGTCGTGCGCCGCGCGATAACGCTCGTCTCCATTGCCCAGGAAATCAAGCATCAACGCCCCGGACCAGATCATCGCAATCGGGTTGGCGATGTTTTGCCCATAGATGTCCGGCGCCGAACCGTGCACCGGTTCGAACAGCGAAGGAAACCGCCGCTCGGGATCCAGGTTGGCCGACGGCGCAATGCCGATGGTTCCGGCACACGCCGGCCCCAGGTCGGAGAGGATGTCGCCAAACAGGTTCGACGCCACCACCACATCGAACCGATCCGGTTGCAACACGAAGCGCGCACACAAGATATCGATGTGCTGCTTATCCCAGGTGATCTCAGGGTACTTGGCCGCCATCAATGCCGTGCGCTCATCCCAATACGGCATGCTGATGGAAATCCCGTTGGACTTGGTCGCTGCCGTCAATCGTTTGCGTGGCCGGGTCTGGGCCAGGTCGAAGGCGTACTTGAGAATGCGGTCCACACCACGGCGGGTGAACACGGACTCTTGCAGCACAAATTCATTTTCAGTGCCTTCGAACATTTTGCCGCCGACCGATGAATACTCGCCTTCGGTGTTCTCGCGGATCACCACGAAATCGATATCCCCCGGTTCACGCCCGGCCAACGGACACGGCACGCCGGGAAACAGCCGTACCGGGCGGATGTTCACATACTGGTCAAAGTCTCGGCGGAACTTGAGCAGTGAGCCCCACAGGGAAATATGGTCGGGCACCTTGTCCGGCCAGCCCACGGCGCCGAAGTAGATGGCGTCGAAACCCTTGAGCTGTTCGAACCAGTCCTCGGGCATCATCTGCCCCTGTTCCAGGTAGTAATCGCAGTGCGCCCAGTCGAGCACTTCGATGCTCAGGTCCAGCTGCCATTTCTTCGCCGCCTGCTCCAACACCCTCAGCCCTTCCGGCAGGACTTCCTTGCCAATGCCATCGCCAGCAATCGCGGCGATCTTGAATACCTTGTTCATCAGTTGTGGCTCCTCGTGTCTGTGAATTACAAGCCGCCGATGTGGAAGGCTTTAACTTCAAGGTATTCATCCAGGCCGTACTTACTGCCTTCACGGCCCAGGCCCGATTGCTTGATGCCGCCGAACGGCGCGACTTCCATGGAAATGATCCCGGTGTTGAGGCCAACCATGCCGAACTCCAACGCCTCGCCGAAACGCCAGGAGCGCCGAAGATCCTGAGTGAAATAATAGGCACCCAGACCGTAAGGCGTAGCGTTGGCCAGCGCGAGGGCTTCGGCTTCGTCGGTGAAGCGCATTAACGGCGCGACCGGGCCGAAGGTTTCTTCGCTGGCCAGCAGCATGCCGGCGTGGGCATCTCCGAGCACCGTAGGTTGCACGAATTGGCTGTCACCGTCGGGAATACCCCCGTACAGCAACTGCGCACCCTGGCTCAGTGCATCGTCGATGTGCCGCGCGACTTTGCTCACGGCGGCCTTGTTGATCAACGGGCCGATGGTCACGTCAGCTTCCAGGCCATTGCCAACATTGAGCTTGCCGACCTCCTCGACCAGACGCTGGGCGAAGCGCTCATAGATGCCGTCCTGCACCAGAATCCGGTTAGCGCAGACGCAGGTCTGGCCGGCGTTACGGAACTTGCTGAGCATGATCCCGGCAATCGCCTGCTCCAGATCCGCATCATCGAAGACGATGAACGGCGCGTTACCGCCCAGCTCCAGGCTCAAGCGCTTGATGTGTTCAGCACTCTGGCGCATCAACAAACGCCCCACGGCGGTGGAGCCGGTAAAGGAAATCTTGCGCACGGTCGGGTTGCCGGTCAGCTCTTCGCCAATACCGGCAGGCATGCCGCTCAACACGTTGAACACCCCTGCCGGAATGCCGACGCGTTCGGCCAGTACCGCCAACGCGAGGGCCGACAGCGGCGTCAGGTCTGAAGGCTTGACGATGATCGGGCAGCCCGCGGCCAATGCCGGCGCGCACTTGCGGGTGATCATCGCGTTGGGGAAATTCCAGGGGGTAATCGCTGCGCAGACGCCGACCGGTTGCTTGAGGGTCAACAGTCGACGGTCGCCGGTGGGAGCCGGCATGGTTTCGCCGTAGACCCGTCGGGCTTCTTCGGCGAACCATTTGACGAAGCCTGCGCCATAGTGGATTTCGCCCTTGGCTTCGTTCAGCGGCTTGCCCTGTTCACAGGTCATGATCAACGCCAGATCGTCGAGATTGTCGATCATGGCCTGATACCAACGCTCAAGCAGCAGCGCGCGTTCGGCTGCCGGACGTGCACGCCAGGCGGGCCAGGCTTTTTCTGCCGCCTCAATGGCACGCCGGGTTTCCGCGTCTTGCATCGCTGGTACGCGAGCGAGCAAATGACCGCTGGCCGGGTCGAAGACGTCCAGCGTCGCACCATCATCGGCACCAATCCACTGCCCGTCTACATAAGCGAGTTCTGCCAAAAGGCTGGGGTCTTTCAAGCGATTCTTGAGCATGGTCGAGTCCTTATCCGAGACAGATTCCAGTCTAGGGAGACGCGGCGGATGAGGATGCTGAAAGCGCTTTGCGGACAGTGTCGGATGCTGAAAATGGCGGTGGAACGGCAGATTTTTATTTGTCAGCTAAACACAATTTTCTGTGGGAGCGGGCTTGCTCGCGAAGGCGGAGTGTCAGGCGCAATCAATGCTGAATGTACTGACCCTTTCGCGAGCAAGCCCGCTCCCACATTTGTTTTCTACAGTTTGATGGAACCCAGCAATCCACCCAGAAACAGCTCCCCAGCCTCCATCTGGCTGATCTCGATAAACTCGTCCGGTTTGTGTGCCTGTTCAATGGAGCCTGGGCCACAGACCACCACTGGCACATCCAGGCGCTGATTGAATAACCCGCCCTCGGTGCCAAACGACACCTTGGCCGTACCGGTATCCGGCGCCGCGAAGTTTTTCAGAAAGCGCACCGCTTCGACGCTCGGGTGAGTGTCCAGTCCTGGGTAGACGTTGATCGTTTCGATCTCGATGGCCGCCACGCTGGAGAGCTTTTTAGCCTCGCGCACGATCACCTCGGCGCGCTCCTGCATTTGCGCCAAAATCTGCTCCAGATCATCCGCCGGCAAGTTGCGCACTTCGAAATCCAGGGTGCACAGGTTCGGCACGATGTTCAGCGCACGGCCACCGCCGATCTGCCCGACATGCACGGTGCTGTAAGGCACGTCGTAATCGGCATCCTGGGCGCCCTGCTCCTGCAGTTGCTGCTGGGTCTGGCGTAACACCCCAATGAATTCACTGGCCACGTGAATGGCATTGACCGACAGCGGCGCCAGCGAGGAATGCGCCTCCAGGCCCCGGCAGTAGGTCCGATACGAGCCCTTGCCTTTGTGCCCGAGGACGAATTGCATATTGGTCGGTTCACCGATCATGCACAAAAACGGCCGCACCGGCGCCAGGTGCAGCACGTCCAGCAAACGCCGCACGCCGACACAACCGATTTCTTCGTCATGGGACAACGCCAGTTGCAGCGGTCGGCTCAGTGAGTGATCCGCCGCATCGAGCATGGCATCGATGGCCAAGGCGATAAAACCCTTCATATCGCAACTGCCACGACCGTAAATCCTGCCGTCCTTCACCGTCGCCTCAAAGGCTGGAAAGGTCCAGGCTTGCCCTGCCGCCGGCACCACGTCGGTGTGCCCGGACAACAGAATCCCCGGCAGCTCTTTTGGGCCGGTGCTGGCGAACAGGTTGGCCTTTTTCCCGGTGGCATCCTTGACGATCAACGACTCGATGCCCTTAGTCAACAGCAAGTCGCGCACGTAATCGATCAGGGCCGTGTTCGACTCCGAAGAGACAGTGTCGAAGGCCATCAAGCGTTTGAGAATATCCAGTACACGCGGCTTCATGAGGCCTTGCTCCGTAGTTCGGCAAAATGGGCGAACCGGCGAATGGAGAACGGCTCAATCAAGGTGCTGGTGCTGCCGGTGCTGATCAGTTCAGCCATAACGTCGCCGACGCCCGGGCCGAGCTGGAAGCCGTGACCACAGAAACCGAACGCGTAATACAAGCCATCGACGGTGCCGCTGGGGCCCATGATCGGCAGGGAGTCCGGCAGGTAACTTTCGATACCACTCCAGACCCGGATGATGTTCAGGTTGCCGACGCCTGGCAGCAGGCGTTGCATTTGCGTGATCTGGTTGAGAATGCTGCGTGGCTCGACGTAGGCCCGGCGATTGAGCATGTCCGGTTTGCTGCGATAACCGCCGCCGATGACGATGTTGCCACGGGTGATCTGCCGGAAATAAATCACTTCCTCCGGGATCTTGGTGTACACGCCAATCACCGTCGGCAAGGCGTAGGGCACAGGCTCAGTCACCGCCATCTGCGGGCCATGGGTGTCCAGCGGCACCGGTTCGTCAAATTGCTCGGAGAGCTTGTGCCCCCACGCGCCGGCAGTGATCAGCAACTGGGCGGCGTTGAATTGACGACCATCGGTGGTGCTGACGTTGAACTCGCCACCGACCTTTTGCACCTCGGCCACTTCCGTCTGTTCTTCGATGCGTGCACCGAGGCGCCGTGCCGCCCGGGCAAACGCCGGGGCGGCCAGTCGCGGGTTGGCGTGACCATCATGAGGTGCGTAGGAGCCCCCCTTCACGTCCGGCCCAAGGAACGGAAAGCGTTCGTGCAACTCAGCGCCGCGATAGATTTTCAGGTCCAGTTGCGCCGCTTCCGGTGCGGCGGCGTAGGCCTCCAATTCCGCAATTTCGTCTTCGCGATAACACACACGCATGTGGCCGCTGGCGATGAACTCCAGGTCGTCGTCGATCAGTTCCGGCAAACGCTTCCACAGCGCCCAGGAGCGGTTGGCCAACTCCAGCTGCCCCAGGTAGCGCCCCTGGCGCCGGACATTGCCGAAGTTCACACCGCTGGCGTACTGACCGATCTGGTCGCGCTCCAGCAGGGTCACCGAGTGTCCACGTTTACGCAGGAAAAACGCCGACGCCGCGCCCATGATGCCGCCGCCGATAATCAGGACATCGCTTTTTTGCGGTTTCATGAGGGCTCCTCAATGATGGTCATCGGCAAGGGTTTGACCGGGGCCTGGCCCCGCTGTCGACCGACCTGTTGCACGCTGACGCCAGCGGCGGCGGCAATCACCTCGGCTCCGGCCTGGGAGCAGTAACGGCCCTGGCAGCGACCCATGCCGACCCGGCTGAACGCCTTGGCCCGGTTAACCTCGCAGGCACCCTTTTCGCTGACGGTACGGCGCAGTTCACCGGCGCTGATCATCTCGCAGCGGCAAACGATGGCGCTGTCGGGCAAGGCCTTGGCTTGTTCGGCCGGCCAGGGAAACGCCTGGGCCAGGCCAAGACGAAACTGGTCCATCACCGCCAACGCATTACGTTGTTCGTCACGCAAGCTGGCGTTCACCGGTTGCTGCAGATCTTCCAACAATGCCATCGCCACCAAGCGACCGGCATGTTCGGCAGCGTCGGCACCGCGAATCTTCGAGCCGTCACCGGCGGCATACACCCCGTTGACCGTGGTCCGGCCCTCTTCATCCACCGACAGCCACCATTGGCCCGACGCATCGTCAAAGCGCATTCGGCAACCGGCCAGATCCGCCAACTGGGTCTCCGGGCGCAAGTGATAACCGAGGGCCACGGCATCGCACTGCACATTCAACGTCTCGCCACGGGTGGTCAGTACGCGTACGCCGCTGACCCCGCTGGCCGCATCGCCCAGCACTTGCTGCGGTTTAATGCCCAGGTGCACGGGGATTTTCGCCTTATACAACTGCGCCAACAGTTTCATCCCGGTGAACAGCAATCCGGGGCGCGCCAACAACTTTGGCAACGCGCCAATACGCTTGCTCAGCGGCGAAGTGTCGAGCACCGCCGCGACGTTGGCGCCAGCCTTGAGGTACTGAGTGGCGACCAGATACAGCAATGGCCCGCTGCCCATGAACACCACGCTGTGACCAATGGACACTGCCTGAGACTTGAGCGCAATCTGCGCGCCCCCAAGGCTGTAGGTACCCGCCAACTGCCAGCCTTCAATCGGCATCAAGCGGTCGGTGGCGCCGGTGCACAGGATCAGCGCGTCGTAATCCACCGTCGAGTGGCGACTTTGATTGACGCAATGCAGCTGCCCTGGTGTCAGGTTCCACACCAGCGTGTTCGGGCGATAGTCGATACGCTCGCGCAAGCGGTCGAAACTTTCGTGAAGGTTTCGGGCCTTGGCGGCTTCGGTGCCGTACAGGGCGCTGTAGTCCCGGGTAAAACCCTCCGGCTGGCGCCGATAGATCTGCCCGCCATCGCGGCGATTTTCATCGATCAAGATTGGCTTGATGCCCGCCGCCAGCAGGGTCTCGGCGCAGCGGATACCGGCCGGCCCGGCGCCGACAATGACAACTTTCCTGGAACTCAGCCGCGCAGTGGCCATATCGCCTCCGGTTGTGTGGTGACGATATCCAGCCCCTCACGGACTTCGTTGGAGCACGCCCGCAGGCGTTCGCCAGTGCGGGTCCAGACCCAGCAATCCTGGCATGCGCCCATCAGGCAGAAACCGGCGCGCCGACCGGAATCAAACTCCGACTGACGCAAGGCATTGCCTTGGGTCAGCAGTGCCACCATCAGGGTGTCGCCTTGCAGCGCCTCGATGGGCGCGCCATCGACCTTCAAGCTGACAGTCGGCCGACCCTGCTCCGCCAGCCTCACAAAACGCCCGTTCATGCGTAGGCTCCCTGGGTCATGGTGATCAAATTCTGCTGGGTTTTGAGCAACTCGGCGCTGTCGTGGTGGCAGAGGATTTCACTGCCGCCGTCGATGATGCGTCGATTCGGGGCGGTGCGATTGCACAGGCCATCGACGCGTACCGGGCAACGATTGAGGAAGGTGCAAAGTTCCGCCACGTTGGCTTTGGGGCCAATGGGTGGTAGCTCGCAGCTAGTGGCCCCGCAGTTTTCCAGCCAGCCCTGACGCAGTTCCGGCACCGAATGGATCAGTAGATCCGTGTACGGATGGAACGGTGCCTGGATAAATGACTGCCGGCTGCCGGCTTCGATTTTGCGGCCGCTGTACATCACCACCACGTCGTCGCACAGCGCACGCACGGTGGAAATGTCATGGCTGATGAACAGGTAAGAAACCCCCAGTTGCTGACGCAGGTCGCGCAGCAGTTCGAGAATCGCCGCACCGACTACGGTATCCAGCGCGGAGGTCACCTCATCGCAGAGGATCAGATCCGGTTTGGCGGCCAGCGCCCGGGCCAGGTTGACCCGCTGTTTTTGCCCGCCGGACAGTTCGTTTGGACGGCGCTCGGCCAGTGTCCGGGGCAAACGCACCAGATCGAGCATTTCGCCGATACGCTCGCGCAACGCCGCGCCCTTGAGGCCGAAATACATCTTCAATGGCCGGCTCAAGATAGTGCTGATGCTGTGCATCGGGTTGAGCGCGGTGTCGGCGTTCTGGAAAACCATCTGGATGCGGCGGAACTGGTCGTCCGTGCGCTCGGACAGGCTGCCACCCAGTGGCTGGCCATCGAAGGTCAAGCCGCCCAACGCCGGCGTCAGCAAGCCCGCCACCACCCGCGCCAGAGTCGATTTGCCCGAGCCCGACTCACCGATCACGCCAATGGCCTGGCCACGACGCACGGTCAGGTCGATGTCTTCCAGTACGCGGATCGCCGGCATGCCTTGGGCGTTCTTGTTGCCGTAACCGGCGGTCAGGCCCTTGATGGTCAGCAGCGGTACGTCTTCAACGACGCCACAGGGAGGACGAATCGTGGTGTCCGGTCGCGCGGCCGCCAGCAGGCTGCGGGTGTATTCGTGGGCCGGGCCCTTGAGCAGCGGCGCGGTGGCGCTCTGTTCGAAAATCTGGCCACCGTTGAGCACGACGATCTGGTCAGCCATTTGCGCGACGACCGCCAGGTCGTGGGAGACGTAGACCGCTGTCGCGCCCCGCTCGCGCACCACGCGTTTGAAAGCGCGCAGCACGTCGATCTGGGTGGTCACGTCGAGGGCGGTGGTCGGTTCGTCGAGCACCACCAGCAACGGATCGCTGATCAGTGCCATGGCTGCCATTACCCGTTGCAACTGCCCGCCAGACACCTGGTGCGGGTAGCGCTGACCGATGTTGTCAGGGTCCGGCAAGGCCAGGTCGCGGAACAGTTCGATGGCCTTGGCTTCGAGCACGGCGCGGGTACCCAAGCCATGGATCAACGCCCCTTCCACCACTTGATCGATCAGCTTCTTCGCCGGGTTGAACGCTGCTGCCGCGCTTTGCGCGATGTACGACACCCGATTGCCACGCAGGCCCTGCAACTCGTGCTCACTCAGGGCGAGCATGTTGTGCTCGCCGACCTGCACCACGCCGCCGGACAACCGGCAACCACGCCGGGCATAACCGAGCAGGGCCAGGGCGATGGTGGTCTTGCCGGAGCCGGACTCACCGATCAACGCCAGCACTTCACCTTTTTCCAGGGCGAAGCTCACGCCTTTAACAATTTCCGTTTCACCGCGCTCGCCACAGGCGACCACGCGCAGGTCTTTGACTCGAATCAATTCGCTCATTTCAATGCCCTCCCGTGCGGCGACTACGTCGGGACGACAGTCTGTCGATAAACAGATTCACACCGATGGTCAGGGTGCCGATGGCCAGCGCCGGGATCACGATGGCTGGCGCGCCCTGGTTCAAGCCGCCGATGTTTTCCCGCACCAGCGAACCGAGGTCGGCATCGGGCGGTTGCACACCCAAGCCCAGAAAACTCATGCCACTGAGCAGCAACACAATGAAGCCAAAGCGCAGGCCCAGGTCAGTCAGCACCGGGTTGAGCATATTGGGCAGGATTTCCACACACGCGATGTACAGCCGGCGTTCGCCACGAGTTCGGGCGACTTGCACGTACTCCAACGCTTCAATGTTCACCGCCATGCTGCGGGCGATGCGGAACGCGCCGGGGGTGAAACTCAGCACCGCGGTGCAAACCAGCAAGGTCACCGAAGAGCCAAAGGCCGAGACCATGATCAGCGCCAGCATCTTGCTCGGGATCGAGATAAAGGCATCCATCAGGCGACTGATGACTTCGTCCAGCCACTTGGGCGACACCACCGACAGCAGCGCGCAACCGGTGCCCAGGCCACTGGCCAACACCGCCGCAATCAACGCCAGGCCAACCGTGAAGCGTGCGCCGACCAGAACGCGGCTGAGCATGTCGCGCCCCAGGTAGTCGGTGCCGAACGGGTAAAGGGCGCTGATGCTGTCAAAGACATTGTCAGAGACCACTTCGCCTACCGGGTGTGGCGCCAGCCACGGCCCGAGAAACGCCACCAGCAGCCAGATGACGCACATTGCAGCCCCGATCAGGCCCAGCCACGCCGGGCCATGAGACACCTTGCCCGCCGACAGGTCGGGCGCTGCAGGCGTCGATTTCACAATGAGATTGTTCATTGGTTTCTCAGCCTCGGATTGGACAGAATCGCGCACAGGTCGGCAATCAGCACCAACCCCAGGTACGCCGCGCAAAACAGCATGGTGCAGGCCTGGACCAGCGCCATGTCACGGTTGGTCACGGCATCGACCATCAAACTGGCGATGCCGGGATAGTTGAAGATCGTCTCGACGATCACCACCCCACCCAACAGGTACGACAGGCTCAGGGCGATCGCGTTGGCAATCGGCCCGATGGCGTTGGGCAACGCATGGGTCAGCACGATGCGCATTGGGCCTACGCCTTTGAGCCGGGCCATTTCCACATACGGGCTGTCGAGTTGATCGATCACTGCGGCCCGGGTCATGCGGGCCATTTGCGCGACGATGACACAGCACAAAGTCATCACCGGCAAGGCGTAGGTGCGCATGAATTGCCAGGGTGAAGTGATGTCGCTGGCGTAGGACAGCGCCGACAACCAGCCCAGGTTCACCGCAAAGATCAGCACCGCCAGGGTGGCCACCAGAAACTCCGGGACGGCGACCATGGCCAGGGTGAAGAAGCTCAGGAAACTATCGATGCGCCCGCCGCGGCCCATGGCCGAACCGATGCCCAGAATCAGCGCCACCGGCACCGATACCAGCGCCGTGGCCGCCGCCAGCATCAGGGTGTTGGGCACCCGGCCAGCCATCAACTCCCCGACCGGCATGGCGTTGGACACCGACTGGCCCATGTCCCCGCTGAGCAGGTTCATCAACCAGTGCAGGTAACGCACCACACCGGGCTGATCGAGCCCCAGTTTCAGGCGCAGTGCCGCCACCTGTTCCGGCGTGGCGAACTGCCCGAGCGATTGCTGCGCCGCGTCCCCGGGAAGGACTGCCGTGATCGCGAACACGACCATCGACACGATCAACAAAGTCACGATCGCGGCGCCCAGACGCCGGCCGATCAACCACAGTGTGTTGCTATTCATCGCCTACCCTCCTGCACTGTCCCTGACGTACTACTCAGATCACCATCAAGCGTCCAGCCAGATCTGCTCGGCGAACATGTAACCCATGAAGCCACCCAGCGGGTTGCTGCCGTAGCCCTTGATGCGCTGGTCCACACCGTCGATATTGCTGATGAACACCGGCACGCCGATACCGCTGTGGTCATGCACCAGAGTCTGCATGTCCGCGTACATTTTGCTGCGCTTGGCATCGTCGGTTTCAGCACGGGCGAGCATCAGCAGCTGGTCGAACTGATCGTTCTGCCAACCGGATTCGTTCCATGGCGCCTTCGACTGGAAGAACTGCGAGAACATCACGTCGGCGTTCGGCCGCGGGTTGATGTTGCCGAAGCTAAGCGGGTGCTTCATCCAGTGGTTGGACCAGTAGCCGTCGCTCGGCAAGCGGTTGACGTCCAGCTTGAGGCCGGCCTGCTTCGCCGATTGCTGCAGCAGCACGGCGATGTCCACCGATCCGGTGGCGGCTGGCGAAGCGACCAGCGGCATGCTGATGCTTTCCATGCCGGCCTTCTTCAGCAGGAACTTGGCTTTTTCCGGGTCATAGACTCGTTGCGGCAAATCGGCGTTGTAGTAGCGCGAGCCGGGAGCAATCGGATGGTCGTTACCGACGACGGCAAAGCCACGGAATACGGCGGATTTAACCTGCTCGCGGTCCAGCAGGTACTTCATGGCCTGGGTGAATTCGGCGCTTTTGCCCGGCATCTGATCCTGACGGATAATCAAGTCGGTGTAGTTGCCCGACGGTGCATCCACGACCCGGTGCTTGGCGCTGGCCTTGATCCGGTTGGTGGAACGCGGGTTGACCTCGTTGATCATATGCACGTCGCCGGACAGCAACGCGTTGACTCGCGACGGTTCGTCGCCAATGGCGATGAACTCGATCTCGTCGAGGTACGGCAGACCTGGCTTCCAGTAGCCGGTGTTGCGCTCGGCAATCGAACGTACGCCCGGTTTGAATTCCTTGACCTTGAACGGCCCGGTGCCGATGCCCTGGTTGAAGTCAGTGGTGCCTTCGGGAACGATCAGCAAGTGCGACACGGCGAGGATCGACGGCAGCTCGGCGTTCGGAGCGCTCAGACGGATCTTAACCTCGTTGGTGCCGGTAGCCTTGATTTCGGCGAACTGTTCCATCAGCGGCATGACCTTGGAGCCGGTCAGCGGATCCTTGTGGCGCGTCAACGAAAACACCACGTCGGCGGCGCTCAGGGTTTTGCCGTTGTGGAAGGTCACATCCTTGCGAAGGGTGATGGTCCACAGCGTGGCATCGGTGTTGTCGATGCGCTCGGCCAACTCCAGTTGCGGCACCAGGTGCGCATCGAAACGGGTCAGCCCGTTGTAGAACATGAAGTGGCGTACATAGTCGGTGGACAGCGCGCCTCTGGCTGGGTCGAGGGTGTCGGCGGTGGAGCTGGACATGCCAGCGACACGAATCCGCCCGCCTGGCTTGCCTTTGCCGGGGGCCGCGGCTTCGTCAGCGAACAGTTTGCCAGCGGCGCCAAACAGGCTGCCTGCGCCCGCTGCGGCGACACCCGCCACACCGAGCATTTGCAGCGCACTGCGACGCGACATGCCGCGATTGAGACCTTCGAATACTCGCAGGCTTTCCTGGCCGGAGATCAGCTTGGAGTCGTTATTGTTGTCTGTCATATCGGTTGTACCTGTCGAAAATAAGAAGGCTCGAGTGTCCCGGTTGACCGGAACGTCCTGGAAACGCAAACGACGGTGACGCCACAACATCAACTCAATGCAAATAGTCCTGGAAGCGGTAATAGGCGCCCACGAACGGCAGGAACCATGGCTTGCCGAAATGTCCGGGGATCGCCGGCCAGTCGAGTTCCCGCCAGGGGTTCGCCTCGACCTTCCCGGCCATCACGTCGGCCATGACCTGGCCCATGTGCACCGACATCTGCACGCCATGGCCGCTGTAGCCCATGGAGTGATAAACACCGCCGTGCTGGCCGGCCCGAGGCAAGCGATCGGACGTCATGTCCACCAACCCTCCCCAGCAATAATCGATTTTGACGTTGGCCAATTGCGGGAACATCTGCACCATCGCCGCCTGCAGCACTTTGCCGCTCTTGGCATCGTTGACGCTGTCCGACATGGCAAACCGCGCACGACCGCCGAACAGCAGACGGTTGTCCGGCGTCAGACGGAAATAGTTGCCAATCATCCTGCTGGTGACATAGGCACGATGACCGGGCAGCAACTGATCAATCAGCGCTTGAGGCAGCACTTCGGTTGCAATCACGAAACTGCCCACCGGGACGATCCGCCGCCGATACCAACCCAAGCCGCCGTGCTGACAGGCACCGGTCGCCAGCAATACTTGCCCGGCGTGCAGCGAACCCTTGCTGGTGTTGACCTGATAACCGCCGGCCCGGGCTTTCCAGTCCAGCACCGAAGTGCCTTGGTGGATCAGCGCGCCGTGACGCACCGCCGCCTCGGCCAGGCCGACGCCGAAACGCCCGACGTGCATCTGCACGCCGTTGCGCTGCAGCAAGCCACCGTGGAACTGCACCGAATTCACTTCAGCGCGGGTCTGCTCGGCGGATAGCAACTCGACATCGGCATCGACTTCACGGCGAATCAATTCGCACGTCCGCGCCAGGCCTTCGTAGTGCATCGGCTTAGCGGCCAGCTTCAACTTGCCGTTGCGGATCAGATCGCAAGCGATACGCTCCTGCTCCACCAGCGACACCACACTCTGCACCGCGCTTTCGTAGGCCTGGTAATAGGCCCGCGCCTTGTCGGCACCGAGGCTGGCACTGAGGCCGACGTAGTCCTGAGCGACCCCGGTGTTGCACTGACCACCATTGCGGCCGGAGGCCTCACCGATCACCCGCCCGGCTTCCAGCACCACGACACTGGCGCCCTTGAGGGCCAGCGCCCGAGCCGCCGCCAACCCGGTGAAACCGCCACCGACGATGGCCACGTCGACTTGCCCGGGCAATCCGCCGAGCTGTGCACCGGTGAAAGCCGGTGCGGTGTCGAGCCAGTAGGACTCACTGCCCATGTTCAATCCGCCTATACCAAGAAGACTCTGCCAATAAACCTATGCCAATGAAGAGTGCCGTTACAGACCAACCAATCCAGCCAGACCACCGATGTCCGGGATCTGGTGGTAGCTGTAGAAGGCATTGCCCGGTACTTCGTGGCCGCGAGCGACGAAGGCCTTGTTCTTGATCTTCATGTCGTGTGCCGGCATCAGGTCGTAACGGAAGCTGGAAGATACATGCAAGATGTCTTCCGGGCCGCAGTTGAGGTTGTCGAGCATGAACTCGAACGCCGCCAGACGCGGTTTGTAGGCCTGGGCCTGTTCGGCGGTAAAGACCTTATGGAATGGTGCGCCGAGCTTGTCGACGTTGGACATGATCTGGCTGTCACTGGCGTTGGAGAAAATCACCAGCGGGATCTTGTCGGCGATTTTCGACAGGCCGGCCGGTACATCCGGGTGCGGGCCCCAGGTTGGCACGGCGTCGTAATAGAGTTGACCTTCTTCGCGGTAGGCAATTCCCCAGCGCTTGCAAGTGCGTGCCAGGGCCGTCTTGAGAATTTCGTCATAAGGCCTCCAGTCACCCATGACCTGGTCCAGGCGATAGGCCGAGAAATCCTTGACGAACTGATCCATTTGCTCCGCTGGAACGCGGTCAGCGAACAACTCGCGCGTCATCGTGCCCATGTGGAAATTGGTCAGCGTACCGTAGCAGTCGAACGTAATGAATTTGGGGCGAAGAAAGCTCATTGAGTGCGTTCCTGAAGTTCGTTGAGGTCATTGGCGCGACAAGCATTTGCCTGGTTTGCGAGGCAGCGATGTAACGCTGCAGCACACCGCCATTACAACACTGTGAAATCAGCAGATGGCGTTAAAAGCGATCGTCGTTCGATACAAATCACCGTTTTAGCCGTTTCCCTCAGCAGACTTTGCGGTGCGCACAAGCCTTGGGCAAAGCCCCTGTTTATGCGCTCTTATGGACCTTTATCAGCCTGCGCGGGCTGCTGGCACCGACTTTTCCCGCAGAAACTGCGCCCCTGTGCAGGATCCGCGTCAGTTCATGCGGCACTCGCCAATCTCCCGCCGGATTCAAGCAATTGATGGCACATTCCAACCCTATGTCGACGCGTCTCAGCGTGAACCTTTTATAGGGTAAAAAGCCCCAAGCATTTGCTGCCGGCCTCAGGCGGCAATTAAGTAGTAAGTGTGGTCTTGGGGCCCGTGCCTCGCGGAATCTGCCGAATATTCCCTCCCCCCTTGCCAGGCTTTCACACAGATGGGATACAGGCGTCAACACGCCGGAAAACCCGTCGCTCGCGCACACTCTTTCTTTATCGGAGATTCGCCATGCCCGCCCCGCTCCCTTCCTACGTCTATCGCCCGATGACCCCCGCCGACCTGCCTGCGGCCCATGCACTGTCCGTGCAATTGAAGTGGCCCCATCGGCTCGACGACTGGGCCATGCTGCAACGGGTCAGCCACGGCTTTGTCGTGCTCGATGGCGAGCGCCTGATCGGTACGGCGTTCGCTTGCCCGCAAGGTGACTTCACCACCATTGGCCTGGTGATCGTCAGCGACGATTACCAGGGCAAGGGCATCGGTCGCAAACTCATGGAGCAAGCGCTTGGTGCCTGCCAGTCAAGCACTGCGATGTTGAACGCAACCCTGGCCGGTGCGCCACTATATGCCAGCCAAGGTTTTGTCGAATTCGGCTGGATTCAACAGCACCAGGGCCAGGCACAAGCGCCGCTGCCCGTGCCATTGGCAGACGGTGAAGAATGCCGCCCGCTGCGCGAAGCGGATCAGGCGCTGGTGCTGGAACTCGCCAACGCCGGCAGCGGGCTGGACAGGCAAGCAGTACTCAGTGATCTATTCGCTGTCATCGAGCATTCGGTGGGCATTGTGCGCGACAGTCAGTTGCACGCTTTCGCCCTGCTGCGCCCGTTCGGTCGCGGACGTTGCATCGGCCCGGTGATCGCCGAAAACCTCGAGCAGGCCCAGCACATGATTGCCACATTGCTGGCCCAGGTACCGGACGCTTTTGTGCGCATCGATATTCCAGCCAATTGTGGTTTGGCAGATTGGCTGGAAGCGACCGGCCTAAAAAAGGTCGACACCGTGGCCCAAATGGCCCGCGGCACAGCGCCACAATCGACCAACGGCGTTCGGCAGTTTGCCCTGGTCACTCAAGCCATCGGCTAATCATCAGGACTGCGTCTGTCACTACCCTACTCCCCTATACACATGGAGCGACACCCTATGTCCGAACCTACCATTGTGCTGTTGGCTCGCGCCAATGGCAGCCGCGTCGACACACCTTTCAAACAACAGCCATTGAACGCTGCGGATCCATTCACAAATGGACGCCAGATCGCCTGGTCAGGGACTGACGGTGTGTCTGCGGGCATCGTCGAAGCAGGCAAAATCCTTGATATCGAGGACTTCCCGCACACCGAAGTGATCGTGGTTCACACTGGGCACGTGACGTTGAAAACCCAGGAGCAGACGCTGGAACTGTCTGTCGGCGCCAGCGTTGTGATCGGTCGGGGCACAGCCCTGCGGATCGAAGCACAGACCGGAACCCAGTGGGCGTTTTGCGCCATGACCACCGAAGTAACAACGCCTGGCCTGACTTGGCTCGATCCGCTGGCGATCCTGTCTCCCTCAGCAGCGCCAGAGCAACAGATACTGATCGGTCCAACGCCGCAATGCCGGTCACGTAATGCCTTCGAAGATGCCACAACCGATCTGCGCGTCGGCGTGTGGGACTCGACGCCATACGAACGTCACGGCCGAGCGCACAAACTCAATGAGTTGATGTATTTGATCGAAGGCACCGTGACTTTGCTGGCACCTGACGGATCGAGCATGACCGTTGGCACCGGGGACAGTGTATTCGTGCCGCAAGGTGCACAGTGCGCATGGAAAAGCACGCGCTATGTACGCAAAGTGTATGCCGTTAAGTAGCCTAGATTGATCACTGAAGATCAACTGCATCGCGGACTGCTGAGCAGGCAATATGTAGCTCAACGGTCCGGATACCGGTGGCAATGTGTCGAACCTAAACCGAGTCATAAGTCCAAGCTGATCGACCGAACTCCTTGCTGGCCAACCCGGCTGAGGTGATCCCACTCACCTGCCGTGTCTATTTGATGGTGCTTGACTGACTCGTTGATAGTTCACCAAAGTGGCACACCTGCACCGAGAAAGGTTAGTCACCGGCCTCTGGCTAGTGACTCAACGAGTCTTTAACGTTTTCACACCGCGTGGGTCCTTAGCAGCCTGTCGCGACCGGCAGCTATCGGCCGATTGTGTTGAAAAAGTCGGTCCTTCCAGATCGCCTGCGTACAGGCTGCTGAAAGCGTCTTTTTTGCGCGCAGCTACGCGAAATCTGAGCTCGGAATCCTCTGCACAAAGTAAAGATTTCAATCTCAAGCGCGTACTTTTCTGCCTCGGAAACCATGGCCGACTTTTTCAACAGAATCGGCCAATAGCGGACATTGCGTCAAAGCCATTGGCCAATGAATCCATGTCAACTTCCTGCGCTCAATTGACCTTGTTCAGCTGGGGAAGCTGCCACTTGCCCGAGAGCGCATCCTCTGAAGGTTGGTACAAGCGTAACATCACGTAGAAACCGCCTTCGGGTGCTGGGAGCCAGTTGGCGGCATTCTCTCCCTCCGGTTTTTTGTGGGAAATGGGAATGGTGATCGACCCGTCTGCCGCGACTTTCAACCCCTTCGTATCGGGGCCGACCTTGTAGCGACCGATCTCGTTATCGACCAGCATTTTGTCGCTGGCGTCATACATGGTCAGCGACCAAAAGGCATTCACCGGCGGGGCCGAAGCCAGTTTTATTTCGTATTGATTGGCCCCAGCGAGCGGTTGGTTTTTGCTGTCGGTGAAGCGCAGTGGATACATCGCTTCATGCTCACCCTGACCGCCCAAATAGGGCCCGGCCACCATGGCACGCAGCGGGTAGTTGTAGCCAAAACTGTCAAGACCGGTCACCCAGTTCCAGCCATTGCGCACTTCCGAGGTGCTGGCCAGCGACGCAATCGCAACGAAGGGCGCAGCTTTCAAACCTTCCTCCAGGCCTTTGCGCGTGGCTGGATTAAGCTTATCGGGTGAAAAACCCTTTTCCGTCAGGCCGATGCGGGCGAACTGGGCAAACAAGGCAGCGTCAGCCGGTTTGACCGGATTGTCCTTGAGCGCCGAAGCCAGTTCGGTGAAGAAACCCAGCGGGTCGTCGCCGGTCTGCGGCAACGCAGGCAAGGTTTCATCCTTATTGGTTTTACCACTCAAGGGCACGACACTGAACTGTTTCTGCAACGCGAGGATCGGTGCCACATCTTCACCCTGCTTGACGTGAATGCGCCCCCACAGCCAGATTTTTTTGGTCGAGACGTCAAGACGCTTGGCATCCTTTGGCAGTTCGCCCTTCCAGCCCGGCGGCACCAATACATATTTTCCGGCCTTGGTGCCTGTCGTACGCCGCCCCACATAGTGTTCAAGTTCCTGCCACATGTTGAACACATCGACGACGTAATAACGGTCATGGGTGTCGGGCACGGTCAATACGTAGGGCTCGGTCAGATCCAGCACCGCGCTCATGTAGTAGGTGTCATTGTTGGCAGTGGGCATGTCCTTGGCGGACGGTGACGCCAGCGAAGTGGCCCAGCCGATCTGGTTCAGGCCTGCGCGGTAGCTGGTGTCGGGCTTGGGTGAGGGTACCTTGGTGTATTCACGCGCCACTCGTTCCATGCGAACCAGCGGATAACCCCAGTTGTAGGCCGAGATCGCCAGGCTGTAGCCATCGGCCTGCATGCCCTTCTCTACTGCATCGGGCGTCGCCGGAGTGGACAGCAATAAATCCGGTGTAGCGGCTTGGGCGTGCATGACGCTGCCGAGCGCGGCACACAGGGGCAGAATACAAAACAGGAACTTGCGTGATGAAGCCATATCGAGCGTCCTTTCAAAAGGGAGTGCGGTGGGCGCACCCCGTATCAACTGCCAGTCTGACGACTGAATGTTTGCAAGAACCCTAGGCACAGGGTTCCGGCTCGTCAAACCGGCATGGGAAAATTTGCAATCGATGGCCGCAGACTGATGCCTGCGGCCACCCGCGCTTCACTGGGTCTGGTAATGCATGAACTTCTCGACCATCTGGTCTGCGGTGAAGGTGGCCGGACGTTGGCGCGGCGCAAATTGCTGGAAGGTGCCGAGGAATTGCTGGACCCGCACCAGCGCCGGCATGGCGACGATGCCGACTTTCCTGTCCCACCACTGGTTGTAGTTGTTGGAGTCAGTGTCCGCGCGCTCGAACGGATCGCGTCGCAGGTTGAAGACCTTGGGGATGCGCAGCTCGACAAAGGGATCACGCCACACATCGAACTGGTGTGCCCGCTGTTCGGCGAACACCAGTTTCCAGTCACCGTCTCGCACACCGAGCAATTTGCCATCGTCGCTGAAGTAGTAGAAATCGGTGCGCGGGCCCTTGTCCTCCTGGCCTTGCAGATACGGCAGGAAGTTGTAGCCATCCAAATGCACCTTGAAGGTCTTCACGCCGGCCTTGTAGCCCTTGAGCAACTGTTCCTTGACGTCGTTGACCCCGGCCGCAGCCAGCAGCGTCGGCATCCAGTCCTGATGCGACATGATCTGGTTGGAAATGGTGTCGGGCCTGATGTGGTTCGGCCAGCGAACGATGGCCGGCACGCGGAATCCGCCTTCCCAGTTGGTATTCTTCTCGCCGCGGAACGGGGTGATGCCTGCGTCCGGCCACTGATTGAAGTGCACACCGTTGTCAGTGGAATAAATGACGATGGTGTTATCGGCGACGCCCAGCTCATCGAGCTTTTTCAGTAACTGGCCTACCTGGTCATCGTGTTCGAGCATGCCGTCGTTGTACTCGCCCTGCCCCGACCTGCCGGCGACCTTGTCGCTAATGTGGGTGTAGTAGTGCATGCGCGTGGAGTTGAACCAGACAAAGAAGGGCTTGTCCGCCTTGACCGCCTTGTCCATGAAGTTGGTCGAGGCTGCGAGGAATTCTTCGTCGATGGTCTCCATGCGTTTTTTCGTCAGGGCGCCGAGGTCCTCGATCTTGCCGTCCACCGTGCTGTGAATCACGCCGCGGGGACGGAACAGCTTGTCCATCGCCGGGTTCCTGGTCCAGTCCGGGTCTTCAGGGCCTTCTTCGGCATTGAGGTGGTAGAGGTTGCCGAAGAACTCGTCGAAACCGTGGTTGGTCGGCAGGTACTCATCGCGGTCACCCAGATGGTTCTTGCCGAACTGCCCGGTGGCGTAACCCAAAGGCTTGAGCAGCTCGGCAATGGTTGGGTCTTCAGGCTTCAAGCCCACGCTGGCACCGGGAATGCCAACCTTGGTCAGGCCGGTGCGCACCGGATGCTGGCCGGTGATGAAGGCCGCACGCCCCGCCGTGCAGCTCTGCTCGCCGTAATAGTCGGTGAACATCACGCCTTCCCTGGCCAAGCGGTCGATATTGGGCGTCTGATAGCCCATCAGGCCGTTGCTGTAGCGGCTGATGTTGGTGATGCCGATGTCATCACCGAAAATCACCAGAATATTCGGTTTGTCCGCGGCCATGGCCTGCGACGAAACGCCGGCCGCGAGCAATGCGATCGCACTGCACCAGCGCTTGAGCCTGGAGCTCGAATTCATCATCCCTTTCTCCTGATTTGTAATTGTTCAATGGGGTATCTGTCAGTCCTGGCGAACAGCGCCCGGTGGCGTCCATTCGCCGCTGAGCACCTCGGCCTTGGGCCAATAGGTGCGGATGGTCACCTCAAATTCGCTCTCGGGCGCCGGGAGCCAGTTGGCTTCCTTGTCCTCGCCGGGGGAGTCGTGCTGCACATACAGGGTCAGCGAGCCGTCGGCGTTGTACTTCATGCTTTTGCTGTTTTTAGTTCCGAGGGAATAACGGTCAAGGCCGTTGGGGGCGAAGAAGTGCTGAGGGTCGTACATCGTCAGCGACCAGAAGCCGTCCGCCGGCGGCGTCTTGCCTTTGGGGAAGGTCAGCGTGTAACGATGATCGCCCTGCAGACGCCGGCCCTTGTCGTCCACCTCAAGGAAGAAGTAGCGGGTTTCTTCGGGTTGATTGGTGTACATGTTCGACTTGGCGGTGGCCGTGCGCGTGACGTAGTCATTGCCCCAGCGCGCCACGTTGGTCGGCGAGTTCCAGCCATGGGGCAGCCGCGAGCCATTGGTCTGGAACGAGAACAGCGGCGACACGACCTTTTCCTCAGTGTCGATGGCCGCCTTGACGATGGCGTTCTTGACCGCCGGGTCCTTGGCGGCGGCATCAAGTAGCGCCTGCATCATCGCGTAGCGGCTTTCTTCCCCGGCAAGCGCTGGAACCTTGGCGAGCACTTCAGGCAACTGATCGAAGAATGTCTGGGGATTCACCCAGCGCACCTCCGCAGACGTTTTTGGGGGTGCAGGGAAATGCGGCGTGGCTTTCCAGTCCTTGGTGACCGTCTTGCCGGTGTACTGGCTCAGGGGGTAAACCACCACCTGATTGAGGACGGGCTGAATGGCCTGGCGGTCTTCGGCACTGTCGTCCAGAAAGATGCGCGGGCCGACGGCGACCAGTTCGGTCGGCGACTGGATGACCTGGGTGATGCCCTCGGGCACGCTGCCCTTCCAGTTCGGCCCTACCACCAGATAGTTGCCGGGTTGGGTGCCGTACTGTTTGCCCAGCCGGGAGAACTCTTCGCTACGGGCATCGTAAAGCGCGTACACCCAGTAACGATCAGCGAAGTCGGGCACCTGCAAGACCATCGGCTCGTCGTCGGTGGCGCCGTAACCAAAGCCGTACACCACGTCCTGGTTGGGATGCGCGATCCAGTGTTGCTCCGGCGTTATGTAGTCGGTGAGCATGCTGATATACCCGGTCGGCGCCGCCGGCAGGATGCCGCCTACCAACCCCGGTTCCGGTGCGCGGGAGAAGGACGCCCGGCGGTTGAAGGCATTGACGATCGGCCAGCCCCACAGGTAGGCGTCCTGGGCGATGACCGTGGCGCTGGCGGGTGTGATGACGGTGTCGGTCGGGACGCCCGGAATTGCGTTGGCTGGTTTGCCGACATCAGCCTGGGCGCCGCCTGCCAGCACAACGACCATGGCAAGGGCCAGCAAGGAGTAGCTGAAGGTGTTCCTCATTGGATTAACGCTCCTTTTGGATGAAAAAAACCTGACTCAACAGTGAGCCAGGTATCTCGGCAATGACTCCGACAAGCGTCGATTAGAGACGTCAACGATGACGCGGGCTGCCTGAATGCCCGCGTTGTCAGGGGGATCAGATTCGGCGGGGCAGCAGCCAGGCCGCCAGCGCCGGCAGCAGAAGGATGGCGCCGAGCATGTTCACCAGGAACATGAAGGCCAGCAGGATGCCCATGTCCGCCTGAAACTTGAGGTTCGAAAAAGCCCAGGTGGCGATCGACAGGGTCATGGTCACGGCGGTGAACACCGACGCAGTGCCCCGCTGCTTGAGGGCTTCCACGAAGGCCTCGCGCAGGTCCAGTCCGCCCTCGTGCATCTCGTGCTTGATGCGCTCGAACAAGTAAATCCCGTAGTCCACGCCAACCCCCACGCCCAGCGCCACCACCGGCAAGGTGTTGACCTTGACGCCGATGCCCAGCAGCGCCATCAGTGCATTGCACAGCACCGTGACCAGCGCCAGCGGGATGATCACGCAGAGGGTGATGCGCCAGGAGCGGAACATCCACAGGCACAGCAAGGTCACCGAGGCAAACAGTGCGCTGTTCACCAGCCGGTCGCCGGCGTGCACCACTTCATTGGTGGCCGCCATGACCCCGACGTTGCCCGACGCCAGCTGGAAGGTGACCTGGTCGTTGTCATAGGCCGCCTTGAAGGCCTTGATCCGGCTCATCAGGCCATTGATGGTCTCGGCCTGGTGGTCCTTGGTGTAGATCGACACCGGGATCGCATTGCACGCGCTGTTCATGTATTCGGTGCCGACCCGGGTCGCGAAGCCCACACCTTGGGCGATCTGCGCAGTGGGTTCGGGCAACACGCGCCACTTCAGGTCGGTTTCGGCGTAGGCCTGGGTGATGTTGCCGACAAAACTGGCGAGGCTGCGCACCGACGACACGCCGTCGTCCTGGCGCAAATACAGTTCCAGCTCGCTGATCGGGTCGAGCACCTCGCGTTTGACGCAGGGGGTTTCATCGCCCTGGGCCTTGACGATTACCTGCAGCAAGTCGACGCCGATGGCGAAGTCCCGGGTGATGACCGCCACGTCCTGGTTGTAGCGCGAATCGGGACGCAACTCGGGCACACCGGCGCCGATATCGCCGACATGCAGGTGCCGCGCCTCGAACAAGCCCCACCCCAGCAACAGCGCCGCACACAGCAACGCCCAGGCGGCACCGCGACGGGTCGCCAGCACACCCAGGCGCTCCCACAGTCCCGCGCCGAGGGTTTCCTTGCCCCGCAGTTTCTGCGCGTCAGCCGCCGACAGGCGCATGAAAGACAGCAGGATCGGCAACAACATCTTGTTGGTGACGATCATTACCGACACCCCCAGGGTCGCGGTGATCGCCAGTTCGCGCACCATCTCGATGTCGACCAGGGCGATGACGATAAAGCCCAGGGCGTTGGCCAGCAGCGCCACGGCGCCGGGCACGAAGAGTTTCTGGAAGCAGTTGCGCGAAGCGGTGACGCCGTCGGCGCCGTTCAGGGTCTCCAGTTTCCAGGCGTTGGTCATCTGCACCGCGTGGGACACGCCGATGGAGAAGATCAGGAACGGCACGAGGATCGACATCGGGTCGAGGGTCAGCTTCAGCAACGGTAGCAGCCCGAGCAGCCAGACCACCGGCACCATGGCGCAAATCAATGCCCAGCCCGTCAACATCAGCGAGCCGCAATACCAGTACAACAGCAGCGCACTGATGACGAAGGCGATGATGAAGAACACCAGCACGCCGGAAGCGCCCTCGGCGATGTCGCCGATGGATTTGGCGAAGCCGATGATGTGGATGCTGATATCGGGGTTCTGGTTGTCCTGGCGAATCTTCTCCAGGGTGTTCGCCACTTGCTGCAGGTCCAGGCGCTTGCCGGTGCTCGGGTCGGTCTCCTGCAGGTTGGCCACGACCATGGCCGAACTCAGGTCGTTGGAGACAATGCGCCCGACCCAGTCGGACTTGAGCGTGCGCTCACGGGCCTGGGCGACCTGCTGCGGGGTGCCGGCATAACTGGAGTCCACCAGGTTGCCACCGGTAAAACCGTCCTCGACCACCTCGGTGTAGCGCACGTTGGAGGTGAATAGTGAAGTCACCGAACTGCGCTCCACGCCGTTGATGAAGAACACCTCATCGGACACCTTGCGCAGGATCGCCATGGCTTCGGGGGTAAAGATCTCTCCCTTATTGCTCTTGACCGCCACCAGCACCTTGTTGGCGCCACCGAAGTCCTTCTGGTAGTCGAGGAAGGTTTTCATGTATTCGTGGTGCAGCGGGATCATCTTGAAGAAACCGGCCTCGACCTTGAGGTGCGTGGCGCTGTAGCCCAGGGCCACGGTGATCAAGATAAACAGCGCCAGCAGCGCTTTACGCTGGTGGAAGATCCAGTAGGAGACTTTGCCGACCATGCCTTGGGCAAAGTCCTTGCGCGCGAGTCCTTCGCCATCGGTCACGTATTTTTCCTGAATGCTCATGGCTTACTCCTGACGCTCGGTCACGTTGGCGCCGAGCGCCGTGACACCCCGGTCGCCGACCGTGAGCAATTGGCCGTCGGCCAATTGCAGCGCCTTGGCCAGGCTGGTGTGGGTGGAAGGCTGGGTCTGGAAATTGCGTCCCTGATCGTCGCTGGCCAACATAAGCCCGCTGTTGCCGAAGACCAGGACGCGTCCGGATTTGAGCTGCACCGCGCCGTTGAAGGCGAAGGTGGTGGCGGTGTCACGCTTGGTCCAGGTCTGGCCGTCGTCACTGGACAGCCACAGGTTGCCGCGCATGCCGTAGACCAGCAGATCGCCGTTGTGCAGTTGCAGGGCGCCGAACAGGCTGCCGGCATAAGGGCTTTGCATGGCCTGCCAAGTCTCGCCGTGGTCCCGGGAGCGGGCCAGCGTGCCGCTCTCGCCGACCATCAGGCAATCGCCGCCCGCCAGTACCCTGATCTGGGAAATGTGTCGGTCGAAATCGTTGTCCAGCACCGGCAAACGCACCCAGCTGGCGCCGTTGTCCTTCGACAACAGGTACAGGCCGAACGCGCCCCAGGCGGCCATGCGCCCTTCCCCCAGCGCCGCGACGCCGAGCAAGGAGTCACCGTTGGCCTCAGTCTCCACAGACGTCCAGTGACTGCCGCCATCTTCGGTGCGGATCAGCGTGCCGCCGTGGCCGACCGCGACACCGATTTCGGCACTGGCAAAGGCCACGCCGGAGAGGGTTCGTGTGGTGTCCGAGCGCACCGAGCGCCACTCCCGCGAGCGCTCGTCGGCAATCATCACCACCCCGCGCTCGCCGACAGCGACCAGATGCTTGCCGCTGTCGGCGATGTTGAGCAGGAACACGTGATTGGCGCTGATCTGATAGTCGAGCTTGGGCGGCTCGGCGCGCAGTGAGGTGGCGAGCAGGCACAGGCCGACGCCCGCCAGCAATTCCAGATGGCGTAGGGACATAAAAGTATTCCGGTGAGTCTGCGAACCACTCGGGGGCGGCTCGCAGCGGGGTTCAGGAAAAACGCGGTTCGATCACTTGCCCATGCGACGCAATGCGTCGGGTTGGAAGTCGACGAAGCGCCCTTTGATCCCGAACTTCCACGGTTGCTGCTCTTCGTTGGCGAGACCTGCGAGGTAGTAGCCGCCGTTGCTCAGGTCATGCCAGATGTTGGCGCGGTACCACGGCACTTGCGCGTCGTAATACTGGATAAGCGGATGCACGCCCACGCGCCACAAGGTGCCACGGGTGTCGTAGGCATCGCTGGCCAGGACGGTCCAGGAGTCCTCGTCGAGGTACATCACGCGCTTGCCGTAGACATGCTTGGCGTCCGGGCGCAGCGTCCCTTCCACCACCCAGACTCGGTGCAGCTCATAACGCATCAGATCCGTGTTGGGGGTATTGGCGGTGAGGATGTCCTTGTACTTGACCTGCCTGGAGCCGAGCTTGTAGTCGTTGTACGGCACAAACATTTCGCGCTTGCCCAGCAGCTTCCAGTCGTAGCGGTCGGGCGCGCCGTTGTAGCCGTCGAAGTCATCGGTCACCCGCAGGCCTTCGGTGCCATCGTTGACGTTGTCATAGGCGAGGTCGGGGGCACGGCGCACGCGACGCTGGCCGACGTTGTAGATCCAGGCAGAACGCACTTCCTTGACCTGGTCGATCGGCTCCTGCACCAGTTGCACGGTACCGGCCAGGGTGGCCGGTGAGATAAAACGCGCCGAGTAGTTGAGCAGGCGGTTGTCCGACTGTTTGTCCATGTTGGTGTCGAAGACGCGGTTTTCCTCGATGCGCAAGGTGTAGTAATCACCCCCACCGCGAACCGGGAAGGAGGCATAGGTGCGCTGCAGACCGCCGCCGAGGTAACGCACGTTGTGGTTCCAGATCGCTTCGAGGCCGTTTTTCGGAATCGGGAAAGGCGTGGTCGAACCGTTCAGGTTATTCACGCCGAAGCCGTTGAGCTCGACGTGCGGCGCTTCCTGCTTGACTTTGTCGGCGACTGTCGCCGGCACCATGGCGGTGCGATGGGTCGGGTAGACCGGCATCGAATAGCTCGGGTACTTGGCCAGCAATGCCTGCATGCCAGGGGTGATTTTATCCTTGTATTGCGCCATGTTCGCCGCAGTGATGGTGAACAGCGGTTTCTCGCTGGCGAACGGGTCGATGTAGCCCTGCTCCGGGCTCCAGCCGGCCGGTGGTTGGGCCAGGCCGCCGGTGTAGGCGGGAATGGAACCGTCGGCATTGCCGGCCATTTCGCCACCCAGCGGCGTCAGGTCCTTGCCCAGGCGGGCGGCTTGATCGGCAGTGATCTGGGCATGCGCCGTGCTGCTCAGGGCGAGCAGCAAGGCAGACGCCATGCCGCCCAGGCGCGCGGCATGAAAAATCGTGTTCATCGGACTTACCTCTTATTGTTCTGTCAGAAGCTGTAGCTGTAGTTGGCGGAGTAGAAATCGCGGTCGTGCAGCGGGTCGTATTCGGCGCTGTTGTCGAAACTCACGTAGCTGAAATCGAGCTTGTGCTGCTTGTTGTAATCGAAGGTGATGCCCAGGGCGCTGGTGATCCGCCCTTCGTTGAACTGGCCGTCCATCGAAACCCCGTCGACGTCCTGCCCCACGAACGCGTAAGGCGATGCCGTGACGCTGGTGCCAAGGAAGTTGTTGTAATCGAGCTGGCCACGCAGGCGATAACCCCAGGCGAAGTCGGTGACGTAACCATCGTTCTTGCAGCCGGCCGGGCTGGAGTTGACCAGGCTTGGCACCGGACTGGTACAGGTGTTGCCACCGGCGGGAATGGTCGGTGAGGAACCCAGGCCGTAGATAAAGCCACGACCGTAGCGGCGGTCATCGTCATCCTGTGGAATGTTGTTCCACTGGAAGCCGACCTCGGCGACTACCGTCAGGTTCTCGGCCTTGAGCACGTTGGGGAACACGTTCACGCCATTGACCTGGAACTGGGTTTTTTCATAACGATCCCAGCCGGCGGTAAACGACTGGCTTTGCACTTTGACCAGCTGTAGCAGGTCGGCCGCCGGGCCGACACCGGCCAGGGCACCGTTGAGCAAATCGCCGCCATTGATCTGCGCCGGCTGGTTAGGCGAGTAGCTCAGTTCCGAGCCGATCGACCATCCGCCCAGGGTCGTGGTGAAGCTCAGGCCGTACAGGCGAATGTCTTCCGGGTATTCCCAGCTGGGTCCGACGAACTGGCCTTGAGCGTTGCGTGCCACCGCTCCCGGTACACCGGCATTGGGAAATTCCGTCTGCGCTGCGCTGCCGGTACTGCGCAAGCCCAGGTACGGCGTGCGCGAGTGATAGTTGAGGTAGTACAGGCCCAGCTCACCGTCGAGGGCATCGAGCGGGAAGCGAAACGCCACGCCCCACTGGCCGCTGTCGTGGGGCTCCTTGCCCTTGATCTCGGGCAAGTAGGCGCCGGCGGCAATCTTGGTCGGCGACGACGGATTGGTGCCACCGAGGAAGGTTCCCAGCTGGCAATCACCAAAGTCCTGGCCGATCGCGCTCTCGGTGACCGACCAGTAATGCCCGCAACCTTCGATGGCGGTGGCTTCGTACTTGAGCTGGTAGAACGCCTCCATGGAAATCCCGGCCGGCAGGCCGATGTTCATGTAGCCCATCCACACGGGGATCAGGGCTTCCTTGAGTTCCGTGCCAGGACGGCGCAGGGCCGGCACGTCGAGCGGGTTGATCTGGTTGATGCCCTGGATGTAGGCGCTCTCGCCCCAGTTCACCACCTGGCGGCCGAGGCGCACCTGGACCGGTGTCTCATCGAAGTAGTACGTGTTGTAAGCGTAGGCATCGAGCAGATAGACCCCGCTGAATTTCTGCAGATCGGCATAGCCGTCGTCGTTCAGCGGCCTCTTGCGATAGCCGTTGGACGCACTGCCGAAGTTGACGTCTTCGTCTTTCAGCGCCTCGTCATACCAGCCCTTGACCCGGACCAGGCCGCCCATGTCGCCATTGCGCAGAGAAAGGTCGGTGACGAACTTGGCGATGGTCGAGACGCGGTCGCCCTTGTCGTAATTGAGGTTGCCGGCGTCTACCGATCCTGCGGTGCCGCCGGATTTTCCGAGCAATGCGCCGTTGGCCGCGCTGTAGAGATCGTGGTCCTGATCCTCCGCACGCCATTGCGAACCTACCGACAGCGTGGTGTTCCACTCCCCTTCCCAGCCGTTATCGAGCTGAAATGGCAGTGCTTGCGCCGCGCCCGCAGACGCCAGCGAAACGGCCACGGCCAGGGGTTTGACCAAGGATCGAACATCGTAATTCTTGTTGTGCATGCAGATCTCCGCCACCGCCCTTACCGTGCGGAGTCGGTGTTGACCCCGCGGCTGAGCGTTCTTGTTTGTTTGCGCAAGCATGCAGAGAGGGACCGGAAAATCCTTTGTCATTTAACGTCAGTTGTTTGTCATTTGCCGTCACCAGTCGAATTGAACTGTTCGATCATGGAAAATGCAGAGACGATGGCATGGCCCGCATGAAAGGGGAAAATACGACCCGGCAAGGCGCCCGTATCAAAAACACGAGCCAGGAACCGCGACCATGACTGCCTTGATCAAAACCGCTTCGCTGACGGGTTTCCCCGAGCTCGTACGGGACCTGGGCGGCAACCCCGAGGACCTGCTGCGCCAGTTGCAGATTGACCCCAGGCAGCTGGACAACGGTTCGGCAGTGATTCCGTACCGGACGATGATCAACCTGCTCGAATCAAGCGCGGAACAGCTTCAATGCATCGACTTCGGCCTGCGCCTGGGGGAGCGGCAAAGCATCCAGGTCCTTGGTCCGTTGGCGGTGATCGCGCAAAACGCGCGCAACGTCGGCGAAGCGCTGTCGGAGGTCACCCGATACCTGCACACCTATAGCCCGGGCGTGCAGGTGACCCTGGACACTGAAATCGACGCCGTTCATCCGTACCTGATTTATGAGTTACGTCTGCGCCCTGCGCCTCGTCAACGGCAGATCATCGAGCTGACGCTTGGGGTCATGTTCAAAACCTTGCAGATGCTCTACGGGCCGGGATTCCGTCCGCATTCAGTGCTATCGCGCACCGAAGCGCGATTGCCGCAGAGTCGCTATCAGCGCTTCTTCGGTGCCCGCACGTACTTCGGCCAGGCGCATAACGCCCTGGTGCTGTTGCCGGATTGTCTGAGCAAGCCCATCGACCAGCACAATATCCAGCTGCACGACACCATGATGGATTACGTCATCAACATGGGTGTGGCCAACCCACTGGAGATCGGCAGCCAGGTCGAAACCTCGATCCGCCGCTTGTTGCCCACCCAACGCTGCGCCCTGCCGTTGATCGCCGAACAACTTGGCCTGCGCGAACGCTCGCTGCAACGGCGCCTGGCGGAAAGTGATCTGGTCTTTGAAGAGATGGTCGAGCAAGCACGCCAAGAGCTGGCCGAGCTGTATCTGGCGGAAGCGAACATGCCCATGGCACAGATTGCCGGCCTGCTGGGCTATGCAGAACAAAGCTCGTTCAACCGCGCCTGCAAACGCTGGTACGGTGTGCCGCCGCGGGTACGACGTGCGCAATTGCGCGCCGCCTCGAAGGCCGACGCGCTGCCCAGGGCGATGACAACTCAGTCGTAGGTGATGATGATTTTCGCGTGCTCGTCGGGCTGGGCCAGGTCGGTGAAGGCACCGGCCACCTGGTCCAGCGACACGCGACCGGTGATCATCGGCGCGCCATCGAGCGTGCCGTCGGCCAAGGCGTGCAAGGTCTGGGCGAACTCTTCCCCGGTGTAGCCGAAGGAAAAATGCACATTCATTTCCTTGCTGATGCCCATCAGCGGTTCGATCCGGTCGCTCTCCATGCACACCCCGACCACGATCAGGCGCGAGCGCGGCGGCGCATTCTGCAGCACCTGCTGAATCAGCCCGGGAATACCGACGCATTCGAAGACCACGCACGGCCTGGGCTGCGGGCCGAGACCCAGCAGCGCCATCGGGCCGTTGATGTCATAGCCTTGCGGCGCTGCCACTTGCAGCCAGGACTGGTAAGGCGACTGCTCGGCCGGATTGACCACCACATCGGCGCCCATTTTCTCCGCCAAGGCGCGGCGCCCCGCGGAAAAATCCGACGCCACTATCGGTCCGATACCACGGGACTTCAGCACCGCGATCAACGCCAGGCCGATGGGGCCGCAACCAATCACCACCGGCACTTCGCTGCCATCAAGGCCCGCCCGATTCACAGCATGTGCGGCCACGGTCAAGGGTTCAGTCAGCGCCGCGATATCCGGCGGCAAATCTCCCGGTACGGGCATCAACATTTGTTCGGCCAGCACCATCTGCTCGCCATAACCACCCGGATAATGGTTGGAGAATCCGATGTGGTGAAAGTGCTGCGCGGTGATCACGAGCGGCAATGAACACACCCGTGTCCCCACCTTCAACTTCTTGTCGCTGCCTGGGCCGTGGTCGAGGATCTCGGCACAGTATTCGTGACCGAATACCACGTCCTGTCGATCATCGAACGCGATCGGAATGTGCCCGCGTTTAAAATTGGCCAGCACATGCTCGCAATGATGGAACATGTGCAGGTCCGAACCGCAGATACCGCAGGCCAGTGTCTTGACCAGCACCTCACCCTGCCCCGGCGTCGGAGCAGCAATAGAATCCACCAGCAGTTGCTTGTCACGCATGACAACGGCTTTCATGAAAAATCCCCTTTCAGATCAGGCTGCCGCAACCGGCCGCCCGTAGCTATCAGCTCAATTGCCCGACTTCGCGCAGCCAGGCTTCGGAGCGACGCAATCCCTCATCAAGACTCACCTTCGGCGCGTAACCGAGCATTCGCCGAGCCTTGTCGATGGAAATACCGCCGGTGCGCGAGAACATGTACATGGTGTCGGGCGTGACTTCATCCTGGCGGCGCAACAGTCGATTGACGTTCCAGATCAGCCCTGTCAGCGTCACCGCCAGCCCCAACGGCAGGCTGCGCGGTGAACCGGTGCGCCCCGCCCAATGCCAGTGATGACTGAAGAACTCGCGGCAACTGACCGACTCGCTCGAACTGACGTGGAAGATCTGTCCAATGGCCTGTGGCAATCCGGCGGCCAGCATCACGCCATCAAGCAGGTCATCGATGTACACCGGTGTCCAACGACCTCTGCCGCCATTGGGCAGGATCAGCGCGCCGGCCTTGGCCATCTTCAGCGGTTCGCTGAGCCAGGCCCGAGAGCCCGGGCCGTACACGTCACCCGGCCGCACCACGGTGCAGTCGATCTCACCCGCCGCATGCGCCGCCAGCACCACGTGCTCGCTCGCGCCTTTGGCCACGCCGTAACGATAATGCTCACCGATGACCACATCGCAGCGTTCGTCCGCCTGCTCGGGGTATTCCCAGCCAAGGGCGGCGATGGAGGAAAACTGCACGAAGCGTCGGGCACCGCTTTTGATCGCGACGTCCAGGCAATTGCGCACCCCGCGAACCGACACCTCGCGGTACTGCTTCCACGGTGCGGCCAGGGACACGACCGCAGCGGTGTTGATGAACAACTCGCAACCGCGGGCATGATCAGCCCAGTGCTGCGGGCTAGTCAGGTCGCCGGCGACCACGCCGTTGGCCGCGTCGGCGCGCAAGTCCATACCGCGAACCTCGACCCCCAGTGCCCGATAACGACGGGCCAGGGCCTGACCGATAAAACCATTGGCACCGGTGATGAACACCGAACACGGCACGTCAGGCGTCTGCCCTTCGATACCGGTCGGCATGGCAGGATGGCTCATTGAGCACTCTCCGAAAATGACTGGATTGACGGACGCCATTGCGTGCGTCGCGAGTGCTCAGCCGACGGTGTAACCGGCGTTGCCGGGACGGATATAGCGGGCTGGTTCCAGGCCACGCTCCTTCACCAGGCGATCGATCATCTGCATGATGTCGGTGGCATCCATGATGTTCACGAAGTTGCCGTTCTGGTCGAAGTTCACATTGGCGCCGTGCACCACCATGAAGGTATCGGTAGGCTCGGTGTTGTCTTCGGGGACCATGAAGGTATGGATCGAGCCGCCCGGCTCGTAGAGGTAGCAGCCAGCAGTCTGCGGCTGATCCGGGTACTCGACGTAGTGCCACTTGCCCGACATCGTGAACAGATGAACCGGGCCGGTGTGGTAGTGGCAAGGCAGGCGCACGCCTGGCTGAAAAATCACCCGCAACGTCCAGATTCCCAGGTTCGGATCTAGGTAGAGCGGCTGCACATCGACGCCCGGAAAATGAGGTGCCATGACGTCTTTGTAGATCGGCAGCTCGTTGGTATTAAGGGTCAGCAGTTCCTTGTGATCGAAGTACGGCACAGGCATTGGCATTATTGTTTTCCTCATGCAGGCGACAGGTATGGGTTACTACGTCCTCCCATACTGCTGTTGTTACTGGCTGAAGAATTGTCATTTCCCGTCAGGCGTTTAGCATTTGCTGCCATCCCGCCGGGCAGCCGCTTGCGCGAACAACCGCTTGATACCCGGGCGCGAACGGCATGCTTACCGATCGCGACCGAGGTACGTTTCAGGGAGTTGTTCACTCAACCCGTTCGAAATCCGGCAGCTTGAAGCTCTTATCGTTCAATGCCTCAGTGCCGCCATAAAAGCGCATGGCCGGTAGCGGCCTCTTTCCGGCGGTGGGAATCCAATTGCTGTCCAGTCCGGCGGGCGCTTTGGGGCCGATATAAATCGTGACGCCACCGTCGGCATTCTTCTTCATTGCATCCAGATCGTAGGACGACAACGTCGTGCGATTGGTATCGCTGTAGATGAACGACATGGTGTCACGGTTATAAACGGTCAACGCCCAGAACTGCTTGACCGGCATCTTCGCGGGTACCTCGATCTTGTAATTCTGGCCGGCTTCGAGGGGCTTGCCGTTTTTATCCGCCATGGCCATCAGGTATTGGGTGGCCGGTGAGTCGCTCAACTCCTTCGGCATATAGGTACACCAGAAGTACTCCGCCGCCCGCCCGATCAGGTCAATGCTGTCAGGGTATTCAAAAGAAAAACGCTTGTTTTCGTCGGTCATCAGCAGCGAGGCATAGTGGCGATCGGGCCAATAGAACTTGTCTTTCGGCAAGTTATCGAACCAGTGTTGCAGGTAGAACCAAGCGTCAATCGCAGCCTGGCGCATGGCTTTTTTGGTCACCTCGTCCGGGGCAAACGGCTTGCCTTTCTCGATGCCGAGTGAACGCAACATGCCCAGCATCACCTTGTCCTGTGGACGTGCGGGTTCGGTGCTCATTACTGCATACATGTCATCGAAGTGTCGCTCGTCATAGAAAGGCAGCGTCGGGTAAACCTTGTCGATCGGGTCTATAAAGCGCTGCTGCGGAGGATTGCGGGCCTCTGCCAGGTAATACATGCGTAGTTTTTTTGCATACCGATAGGCGTCAGCATCGGTTTTACTAGGGGCGCGTACGGAGCGGAATGCGAGGGCGATTCGGTAATTGGGTGACGGAACGTGAATGTAGCCAGCGGGGACTTCGCCGCTATAACCGGGCGGCGTGAACAGCAATTTCCCGCCCTTGCCCTTGTCCAGACCCGATGGACCAACGTCGGCGATGGTCAGTTGCCACGCATCCACCACCTGGCCGTAGACGCTACCCTCCTCGCCGGCAGCGGGTAATTCGAGGACGACTGGCCCTTTCTGCAGGTCGGTGAATGCCGTGATGTAGGGTGTGCTGCTGTTGGCCGTAATCGCTTCCAGTTTCGGCGTCGCCGGCGCCGAATAGGCGATGATGTCATTGTCCTTGACCCCCAGGCTGTCAAAGGCTGCGCGCCTGAAACTATAGATGGCGATCGCCGGCATATTCCACAGCACAGCTTCGAACGCGCGCTGATACTTGATCTGGTAGTCGAAGTCCTGAATGGAACTGCGCGACCCTGCAGGCGGTTGCCCTCCCTGAGTTTCCATTCCAGCCTGTGCGAGACTGGCATGAGGATTCGCCAGCACCGCAAAGGCCAGCACGCTGACAATGAACACCCTGTTTTTGCGCATCGATTATATTCCCGCAATTGATCCCTGATTGGCAGGTAGCCGACAAACACTATAGTCAAAGGATTAAACATTACGGTTGTAGCGGGGGAGTTACTCGAAATGAGCATTGGGCTGTAGCGAGAGGTGGCCGGTGAGGCCGAAGACGCTTCGCGAAAGAGATGTGAGGGCAGTAACTTCGAGGGATATACCACGAATAAACCGTAACAGCCTAAACCGTGGCCTGCCTCTGGCTGTCATTAGAAGTGTTAATCATGGATCAACGGTCTTCACCAACGAACCAGAGACTTTCACATGATAGTGATGAACCGAATAATTCACGCCACCACAGCCCTGGCGCTCGTGACGATCTTCAGCTTCCTGAGCGGACCGGCACAAGCCGGCCTGGAGGAAGGCGTCACGGCCTATCAAACCGGTGACTTGCCGCTGGCAATCAAGGAATTCAGCACCGTTGCGGACACAGGCAACGCCGATGGCCATCATTGGCTGACGGCAGGGGGCGCAAAGCCGATGTCAGCTATGGGCTCGGTCACGGCCCTTCGCGATAGGCAACTACCGGCCAAAAGCGGCCCGTGGCATTGACGATAAAATCGCAAGACTCCTACGTATTTTTACTGGACTTTGGGAGGCACCGCCTCCGGGAATCAGCTTCAATCGAAGCCAAGGACTAAGGATCGATTCTATACAAGAGCAGAGGTAATTAAGTTTTCGCACGAAAAACGTGGTGTTGTCGGGGCTCTATCTCATATCGATTATCGCACTGGGGTATTAAAAATAATGGGTTCCCTCTCCATCTGAAAGCTGACCAAGAAGCAGCGATGCGTGGTCGTCCGCTTGGTTCGCTCTAAAACCAGAGCGAGAGGGCATATCAGCCTCTTTCGAAACGAACGTGGCATCACCAAGACATTAGTGATGCCACGGCCACGTGCATTTCTCCAGCGATTACATCAATTCATCAGAGTCCCTGAACAACCAAGGCTGGCTGGCACGGTGCTTGACCTCAAATGCTGCAATCGCATCACCGTCTTGCAACGTCAGGCCGATATCGTCCAGCCCCTTAAGCAGGCAGTGTTTGCGGAAGGCGTCTATCTCGAAACTCAACACTTTGCCATCCGGACGGGTCACGGTCTGGGCCTGCAGATCGATTTGCAGCTGGTAGCCCGTATCGGCCTCGACCTGCTGGAACAGCTCGTCGACTTCAGCGTCGTTCAAGATGATCGGCAGCAAGCCGTTCTTGAAACTGTTGTTGAAGAAGATGTCGGCGTAGCTCGGCGCGATGATGCTGCGAAAACCGTATTCTTCCAGCGCCCAAGGGGCATGCTCGCGACTGGAGCCGCAACCGAAGTTCTCCCGGGCCAGCAATACGCTGGTGCCTTGATAACGCTCTGCGTTGAGAACGAAATCCTTGTTCAGCGGCCGCTTGGAGTTGTCCTGGTACGGCTGCCCCTCATCCAGGTAGCGCCATTCGTCGAACAGGTTCGGGCCGAAACCGGTTCGGTAAATCGACTTCAAGAACTGCTTGGGAATGATCTGGTCGGTGTCGACATTGGCACGATCCAGAGGCGCGACAAGTCCAGTGTGCTGGGTAAATGCTTTCATGCTGCGCTCCTTTAGATCAATTGACGGACGTCGACGAAACGACCGTTCACCGCGGCGGCGGCGGCCATGGCCGGGCTGACCAGGTGGGTACGACCGCCGGCCCCCTGACGCCCCGCAAAGTTACGGTTGGAAGTTGAAGCGCAATGCTCGCCGGACTCCAAACGGTCCGGGTTCATCGCCAGGCACATTGAGCAGCCCGGCTCGCGCCATTCGAAACCGGCTTCGAGGAAAATCTTGTCCAGGCCTTCCGATTCAGCCTGGGCCTTCACCAGGCCCGAACCCGGCACGACGATGGCCTGCTTGATGGTCGAGGCCACTTTGCGGCCCTTGGCAATCACGGCCGCAGCGCGCAGGTCTTCGATCCGCGAGTTGGTGCAGGAACCGATGAATACGCGGTCGAGGTGAATGTCGGTGATCGCCTGATTGGCGGTCAAACCCATGTATTTCAAGGCGCGTTCGATGGAACCGCGCTTGACCAGGTCCATTTCCTTCGCAGGATCGGGAACGTTCTGATCGACAGCCAACACCATTTCCGGCGAAGTGCCCCAGCTGACTTGTGGCTTGATCTGCGTGGCGTCGAGCTCGATTACGGTATCGAACCGGGCGTCGGTGTCAGACACCAGATCCTTCCAGGCTTCGACGGCCAAATCCCACTCCACGCCTTTCGGGGCGAATGGACGGCCCTTGACGTAAGCCACGGTTTTTTCATCGGCTGCTACCAGGCCAACACGGGCACCAGCCTCGATTGCCATGTTGCAGATGGTCATGCGGCCTTCGACGGACAACGCACGAATTGCGCTGCCAGCGAACTCAATGGCGTGGCCGTTACCACCGGCGGTGCCGATCTTGCCGATCACCGCGAGGATAATGTCCTTGGCGGTCACGCCGAACGGCAATTGGCCTTCGACCCGTACCAGCATGTTCTTCATTTTCTTGGCGACTAGGCACTGGGTGGCGAGTACATGCTCGACCTCGGAGGTGCCGATACCATGCGCCAGTGCACCGAAGGCACCATGGGTGGCGGTGTGGGAGTCGCCGCAGACCACGGTCATACCTGGCAGGGTCGCCCCCTGTTCCGGAGCGATGACATGAACGATGCCGTGGCGGACGTCGTTCATCTTGAATTCGGTGATGCCATACTCGTCGCAGTTGTCGTCGAGGGTCTGCACTTGCAAACGCGATACCGGGTCGGCAATGGCTGCGATGCCACCCTTGCGCTCCGGCGTCGTCGGTACGTTGTGGTCCGGGGTCGCGATGTTGGCATCGATGCGCCAAGGCTTACGCCCAGCCAGACGCAAGCCTTCGAAGGCTTGCGGCGAGGTCACTTCGTGAATGATGTGACGGTCGATATAGATCAGCGCCGACCCGTCGTCGCGCTGCTTCACCAAATGCGAATCCCAGAGTTTGTCGTAAAGCGTTTTGCTAACCATCACACTATCCTCATTTGAGTTTTTATATGCCAAAAAAACCTGGCTCGTGCGTCGACTCGAATAGCTAAAACTTTTTTCTATTAGTTACGTCTGCATACGAATCTTCAATTCGAGCACACACCGAAGCGATCCCGCTCAGTCAAAGACAACAGAATATGGATTAACATTTAAGAGGCCCGGTTAGTTATATCGGTTAGTTGCACAATAGTGTCAGCCGATGGCGTCGCCGATTTGGAGGCTTCGGGTCGCACAGAGTTACGCACTTCCTCCAGTTCCTCGCCATTGAGCGCTTTATTCATCTTGAACGTGTCCAATGCGCCAACCCATTTAGCTATGGCCATCGTGCCTACACCATTGCCAATCGTATTCGTAATTCCTCGCGCCTCAGACATAAAGCGATCCACACCTAACAGCAAAACCATGCCAGCCACTGGGATGGTGTCAAGCGATGCCAGGGTAGCCGTCAGGATAATGAAGCCTGCCCCCGCCACGCCTGCGGAACCCTTGGATGTAAACATCAGAACTGTCAGCACAATCAACTGATCGGTCAATGTCAGCGGAGTATTCGTCGCTTGGGCGATGAATATAGCTGCAATGGTGTAGTAGATGGCTTGCCCATCGGGATTGAAGGTCAATCCGGAAGGAATTACGAGCCCTGCCACTGGCTTGGATACGCCAGCCTTTTCCATTTTTGAGATCATTTGCGGCAACACCGATTCGGATGAACAAGTACCCAACACGGTGAACAGCTCTTCTTTGATGTACTTCAAGAACTTCCAGAGGCTGAAGCCACTGTATCGGCAGATCGGCCCCAACACGAAGATCACAAAGATCGTGCAGGTCAGATAGACACAAGCCACGAGCTTACCCAACGAAAATAGGGAGCCGAATCCGTATTTTCCGATGGTGAATGCGATCGCACCGAAGGCACCGATTGGCGCCAGGCGCATTACCATGCTAACGATCCGAAACATGCCTTGCGTCAAGCTTTCGAGCATGTCCACGAATAGTTTTGCACGTGGCCCGGCATTAGCCAGGGCTACCCCTAGCAAAACTGAAAACAATAGAATCTGCAGCACATTGCCTTTAGCGAAAGCATCGACGATCGTCTCGGGAATGATACTCATCAAAAAGTCCATAGCCGATGTGTGCTTTGCTGCTGTGGTGTAACTGCTAAGACTTGACGTATCCAGAGAGGCGATATCGACATTCATCCCGGCGCCGGGTTTAAATACGTTGACGACCACTAAACCAACAATAAGCGCCAATGTGGAAACCACTTCGAAATAGATTAAGGCGCGGAAGCCAACCCGCCCAAGATCTTTCATGTTTTCCATGCCTGCGATTCCCGTCACTACCGTTAGGAATATGACAGGCGCCAAAAGCATTTTTATGAGTTTGATGAATGCATCACCTAAAGGTTTCAGCGCTGCACCTGTTTCAGGAACTAGCACGCCGACGACAGCACCAATTATCACAGCGATTAGTACCTGTACGTATAGTTTTCCGAGCATTTTTTTCATTATAAAACCCTGAATTTTTATTTTTGTCAGGAGACATCGAGTAACCGGCTTTTGACCGACCTCGGGATATACGGAATTATCACTTGACGCAATTAAAAGCTGTCAGCGATTAATCAACGCCAGCAATGCGTTCGTCTAATGCCCATGTAGTCTTTGTGCTTTCATGTAGGAGCAAACCGGGTGCAAATATCTCCTCGAGTGAAGTCAAAGGCCTGATGTGAACCAATTTAACAGGGCAAAATTCGACGCCGAATTTCTTCGACAGCGTGTGCAAACCTTTTACGCCCGCGGCATCGTTTTCACGCCATTACACTCGCCTGAAACTTTAGCAATTTTTGTTCGCCTTATAATTGGATCCACCCGGCTCGCCGGTTTGTGATCCTGCTGGCTCCAGGCTGTTCAGCAGAGTGTGATCGGAGTATATATAGTGATCTCTACCCTGTGAGTTCTTTGAAATTACTACTTAATTAACTTTGAGTTACTAATGAGCCAAACCCTCGATCTATCTTTTTTTCATCTCCTGGCCGAGAAAGGCAGCCTGGCAGCAACAGCCCGTGAACTGGGGGTAACGCCACCTGCGGTGAGCAAGCGTCTAAGCGCGCTTGAAGCACGCTTGGGCATTCGATTGGTCAACCGCACAACCCGCTCCATGAGCCTGACGGCTGAAGGTGAGATGTATTTCAGCCACGCCGAGCGCATCCTCACTCAGATCAATGAGGTGGAGCAGATGGTCAGCAGCTGCCGCGCCACACCCAAAGGCCTGATACGGGTCAATGCGACATTGGGTTTTGGCCGACGCTATATCGGCCCGGCTCTCGCTGCATTTCACACTCGTTATCCGGAAGTCAAGGTGCAGCTTGAAATCAGCGATCACCCTTTGGATCTTGCTACCAATGGTTTCGACTTAGCCATCCGGATCGGCAATCTGCCCGATGCAGCTTTCCATGCACGCAAGATAGCTTCCAATCGCCGACTGCTATGTGCCTCCCCTCTGTATTTGGAAAAACATGGCATCCCCACCCGGCTCGCAGACCTGCAAAACCATAGCTGCATTTTCCTGCGGCAGAATGAAGCGACGTACGGCGTCTGGAATTTCAATAAAGGCGGGCGAACTGAGAACATCAAAGTCCAAGGTGCACTGAGCTGTAACGACGGTGAAGTTGCCATGGACTGGGCATTGGAAGGGTATGGGATTCTGCAGCGTTCCGAGTGGGATCTCGCTCGCTATGTACGCAGCGGTCGCCTGAGGCTCGTATTGGAGGACCACACTGAGCAAGCGGATATTTACGCGGTTTACCCGCAACAATTGCATCTTTCGGCCAGAGTGCGCAGCCTGATCGACTTTCTAGTCGAGCGTTTTTCCAACATAAACAGTATGGGTGAAGACATAGGCCATCCTGATGTTGCGACGCTGAAAAACTGACGGGCACTGCTCGAAATGATCATCAAGCGAATGGCGAACGGTTAACGGCATAGCAATTTTTTACATAATGGACCTGGTTAGGAGTTCAACTTCCAATTTGAATCGTTAGCCATCAGCGCTGCTGCCCAGTCGACGAAGACCCGTACCCGAGCAGACAAATGCCGTGAATAGGGATAGACGAGACTGATTGGCATGCTGCCCAAGGTCCAGTCCGGCAGCACCTCCACCAACCTCCCGGACCGAAGGTGCGGATTGGCTTCAGCCAGAGGCACTGAAACGATGCCAAGCCCTGTGAGTCCGGCTGTGATGTACGCGCCACCATGGTTAAAGCGCATTGCCGGCACCTGATCGATCGCGAAGCTTTTATCGCCGTTCTGGAGCACGGCAGTCAGCTGTTTGCCTGACCCTGGAAATGTGAAACCGAGATACCGGTGTTCCAATAAGTCGCCGGGTTTGAGTATAGGGTTGATATTGCTCAAGTAAGCTGGTGAAGCGCAAAGGCAAAAATGCATCTGTCCAACCGAACGGCAAACCAGTTCTTGGTCCGTTACCGGCCCGCCCCGAAACGCACAATCAATGCCCTCCTGCACAAGATCAACCACGCGTTCACTACAACCAATGTCCAGTTGGATGTTCGGGTGCAATGCCGAAAAATCAGAAAGCGATGGAATGATGAGGCAAGTCCCAACCGGCGACGGCATATCCACCCGCACTCTGCCTCGCGCCTCGCTACGAACTTGCGAAACCGACATTTCCAACTCGTCTATATCTTCGAGCACTGCGCGGGCCCGCTGATAGTAAGCGGCACCATCGGTGGTGGGAGTCACCCTTCTTGTGGTTCTGTGCAGCAGTTTAACTGACAGCAGCGATTCAAGGCCCTGTATCTGCCCTGAAATTGTGGTCTTCGCCACGTTCAACGAATGCGCTGCCCGAGTAAAACTTCCCACCTCGACAATACGGCAAAATGCTCGCATCGCTTCTAATCGATCAAAAGCCATTACTATCCGAGTTCTCGCACAATGAAGCCGAAATCACCAAGTTTATCCAGAATTCCACAGCCAATATAGTCACTTCAAGACCGAAGCCTTCGGCTGCCTGGAGAGAGACATGAATTCAAAACGCCTCAACTATTACGCCGCCGCCCCTGTAGCGATGAACGCCATGATGGGACTTGAAAAAGCCGCTTCTGACTCAGTGCTCCCACGCTCCCTGCGCGAACTGGTCCGCATCCGGGCGTCTCAAATAAACGGCTGTGCTTACTGTATTGACATGCATACCACTGATGCTACCCATCAGGGTGAAACCCTACGTCGCCTGGCGGCTTTGAGTGCCTGGAAGGAGACACCGTTTTTCAACGAGCAGGAGCGCGCGGCTCTGCTTTGGACCGAGACGCTGACGCTGGTTGCAGCCACTCATGCACCGGATGATATCTACGAAAAGGTCGCCGCCGTTTTCAACGATCAGGAGCTCGCTGAATTGACCTTTGTCATTGCTGTAATCAATGCATGGAATCGCTTTGGCGTGGGCTTTGCGATGCAACCGGAGTGAACGCCATGAAGCTGCCAATCAATACCAGTGTCGACGTCAGCATTCCCGACAGCCAATTAGCGCGCGAAGCGACGCAACTCATTCGCGACACCGAAAGCGAGTTGCTGTTTTCGCATTCGACCCGGGTCTATTTCTGGGCCGCCCTGATGGGTCAACGCAAGGGATTGGTCTTCAATCCGGAGCTTCTATACGTGGCCTCAATGTTCCATGACATCGGCCTGACCTCGAAGTACCAGAAGAGTCAGATTCGCTTCGAAGTCGACGGCGCGAATGCCGCACGTGAATTTCTACGCAGTCATGGCATCGGCGAGGATGATGTAGCGAAGGTCTGGAATGCCATTGCTTTGCATACGACACCGGGCATACCGGAACACATGCATCCAGAGATCGCCCTGGTGCAGGCCGGTGCCGGGATGGACGTGGCTGGACGTGGCTTCGAGCAGTTCAGCGAACAACAACGTGAAGCGGTGATCGCTGCATATCCACGCGAACCCGGTTTCGCTCACAAGATGATTGACGAGTTTTACCGCGGGATGAAAAACAGGCCGGACAGCACATTCGGTACCTTCAACGATGACTTCCTTGCCTTCAAGGATCCGGGTTTCAAGCGAAAAGATCTTTGCAGCATTATTTTGTGCTCACACTGGGAGCATCGTTAAAGCTCTCAACGTCCGCACTTTCTGCCCGATAAATCCTTCCTCCGGGCCATGAGTGCAAGGTCAGTGACCTGGCACTCATGGGGTAGCCATCAGACGCAAATTCATATCAGACCGCGGCTGCCTGCGTAGTCGGCTACCACTTGATTCAATGCAGCGCTCATTGCGCGCTCATCTTCGCTTGTCAGCGCCATTTCAAGGCAGTCCATGTACCCCAGCAATTGTGCCTTGACCCGATGGGCGAATTCCGGACTCACTTCCTGGTCCTCATAGAACAGCACATACGCACGACAGAACTCGCCAATAACGAAACACATCGTCGCGTGTTCGGGAACATTGCGGATGATCTGCTCACACTGCACGCGCACGCGTTTGAAGGCGTCCGTGCCGGGCAAGGCTTGGCGAAATTCCTGGACTGCGGTGGAAAAATTCATGACTGACTCCTTGGACGTAATTAACGATCGAATGCCAGGCGCTGGCCGTGCTGGCCCGACAGGATTGCCGTTCCATCCCAGACTCTTTGCCCATTGACGAAGGTGCTGACAATGCTCGAAGAAAAGGTGTTGCCCTCGAACGGACTCCAGCCGCATTTGGATAAGACCTCGGCGCGCTGGACGGTGTGCTGCCGACAGGGATCGACCAATACCAGGTCAGCGGCATAACCTTCACGCAAGAAGCCTCGATCTTTGACTTCAAATAATCTTGCAGGGGCATGACTGACTGCCTCGACCACCCGTTCGAGAGTCAATTCACCCGCGAACACCCGCTCCAGCGCCACTTGCAGGGCAAACTGCACCAATGGGACGCCTGACGGGGCTTTCTGGTAAGGGGCGTTTTTCTCTTCGAGCAAATGAGGTGCATGGTCAGTGGCCAGCACATCAATGAGCCCTACAGCCAACGCCCGGACAATCGCCACTCGATCGCGCTCGGTCTTGACCGCCGGATTGCATTTGAGCCGCATCCCCAAACGCTGGTAATCGCCGTCATTGAAGTGCAGGAAATGCACACAGGTTTCCGCAGTAATGCGCTTGCTCGCCAACGGCCCGAGCTCGAAAAGCTCCAGTTCCTCGGAAGTGGAAATGTGCAACACATGCAGACGCGCGTTGTGTTTACGCGCCAGTTCGATCGCTAGCCGGGTGGACTTGATACACGCCTCGCGCGAACGAATCAGTGGGTGCAGGTGCGCGGGTATGCCTTCGCCGTAACTGCGCAGGGCCTTTTGCAGGTTGTCCTCAATCATCGGCGAGTCTTCGCAGTGGGTGATGATCGTCACGGGCGAATCGCGGAAGATGCCGTTCAACACCTCGGGGTCATCCACCAACATGTTGCCAGTAGACGCACCCATGAATACCTTGACCCCCGGCGTACTTTTTGGATCGATCGCGCGAATAGCCTCCAGATTGTCGTTGCTCGCACCCATGTAAAAGGCGTAATTGACAACCGAGGATTGCGCCGCGATTGCGTATTTGGCTTCCAGAGAATCGCGATCCAGTGCCGGCGGCCGGGTGTTGGGCATTTCCATGAAACTGGTGATGCCACCGGCTGCGCAGGCCCGGGATTCGCTGGCGATGTCGGCCTTGTGAGTCAAGCCCGGTTCACGAAAGTGCACCTGATCGTCGATCATTCCCGGCAACAACCAAAGCCCCGTGGCATCAATTACCCAATCGTCCCTACGCGGCTCAATGGAAGGGGCAATCTGCGCAATCCGACCGCCCTCAATGCGCAGGTCGCTGCAAAAGCGCTGACCTTCATTGACCAGTGTTGCTTGGCGAATGAGCCAGGATTGTGGTGAGCGTTTCATAGCGTCAGTTCCTGTGTGGTGTGGTAAAGCACCTCGGTGGCCTCGATGAAATCATCCAGCACCATTGCCTCATGAGGGTTGTGCGAACCGTGCTGGTTACGGATGAAGAGCATGGCGCTGGGGATCCCGGCGTTGGCGAAAACCGCAGCGTCATGCCCTGCACCACTCGGTGTCAGGACGCCCTCCCAGCCATGCTCGCGGGTCGTGCGCACAAAGGCTTCGACCCAGGGTTCATGCATGGCCGCCGGTTGCGTATCGATGCGTTTATCGAACTTGAACCGCACCTGACGGTGCTCCTCGATCTGTCGGACTTCATCCAGGATCAAGGCATGGAAGGCCTCCAGCGTAGGTTGATGCAGACTGCGGATTTCCAGGCTGAAGTTGACTTCGCCGGGTATCCGCGAGACTGCGTGATGCGCGGCGTTAGTGCCCAGGGTCCCGACCGTGACCACCAGATCGCGGTCGTCATTGAGCCACTCGCCCCACAACTGATCGATGCGCGCCACCAGTTCGCTGACGGCAAAGACCGAGTCATGGCGGTCCTCACGGGACACCGCGCCGGAGTGCCCGTCCTCGCCCAGGCATCGCACCAGGTTGTGTCGCAGATTGCCGCGAATACCGGGTACTACGCCTATCGCTTGGCCCATTTTTTCCAGGGACTCGGCCTGTTCGATGTGCACTTCCAGATAACCGGCGAACTGCTGGCGGTCGATCAGCCATTGCTGACTGCGAATTGCATCCAGATCAGCGCCGACCGCCTGCATGGCCTCGCCCAGGGTCCTCTTACTGAAGCGGTTGACCAATGCCAGGTCGTTAGACGTGAGCCCCCCCATCAACGCTCGTGAGCCCATATAGGATTTACCAAACCAGGCGCTCTCTTCACCGCGCAGGCCCAGCACGCGAATCGGACGCTGGGTCCGAACCGCTTGCTGATCCAGTCGACACAAGCACAACAGCCCCGCGACTACACCCGCCAGACCATCGTAATTACCACCCTGGGGCACTGAGTCCAAATGTGAGCCAATCCAGATTGCTGGTTGCCCGTCGTCATCGGCCCGTTGAAAAAACACGTTGCCAGCAGGGTCGGTGAGAACCCGCAAACCATTGTCACGAGCGAACTGCGACAGGTAGGCAATCGCAGCGTTTTCGCCAGCACCATAGCTCTCACGGGTAATGCCGATTTCCGGGTCACGGGACAGTTCACTGATTTCGCTGAACATGCGCCGCGCTTGTTGTTTCCAGAGAATGCTCATGGCAAGGCTCCAAAGGCTGCGGCCGGTGAATCGTCGAGGCTGCCGACCAGTGCGCTCAAATGGCTGATGCCCTTGCGCCGGCAATACACTTCCAGTTCATTGACCATCAGGTTCATGGTCTTTGGATGAATGAAGGTAGCGGTACCGACCTGCACCGCACTGGCACCGGCATAGATGAACTCCAGCGCGTCATCGGCAGTGGCAATGCCGCCGCAGCCGATCACTGGAATCTGCAAGGCCTTGGCGCACTGATAGGTCAATCGCACCATCAGCGGCTTGATCATTGCGCCGGAGATCCCGCCCATAAAATTACCCAGCCGTGCCCGACCTTTTTCGATGTCGATCGACAGCCCGAGCAAGGTGTTGCCAACCACCACAGCGTCCGCGCCTTCATCCTGCGCGGACAATGCGATGTCGACGATTTCGCCTGCGTTGGGGGTCAACTTGACCCACAGCGGCAACGAGGTACTGGCGCGCATCAACTTGATGACCTGCCGCGTGGTATCGGCGTGCATACCAAACGACGCGCCGTGGGCTTCAATATTGGGGCATGAGATATTCGCTTCGATACCGGCCACGCCTGGCACATCGCTCAGGCGTGCTGCCAGTTCGGCAAAACCCTGGGCGGTCGGTGCCGAAATGCTGACGATCAGTGGCGAATCAAAATTGCGGTAGAACGGCACCACCTTCTCGATGAATAGATCGGCACCTTTGCTCGGGATCCCGATGGCATTCATCATGCCGTCGGCCAGTTCACACACCCGCGGCATGGGGTTGCCGGTGCGTTTTTCGCTAGTAATGGTCTTGGTGACCAAGGCGCCCAGATTGTTGAAGTCCAGCAGGTGGGTGAGCTCTTCGGCGAAGGTGCCGGATGCCGGCATCACCGGGTTCTTCAGGCGCAGGCCGCCGATGTTTACGCTGAGATCAATCATTCCAACACCTCCGCCAGGTCGAATACCGGGCCTTCCAGACAGACACGTTTGCCGATTTTCAAACCATCGACTTCGAAGACATCGACGCAGCATTGGCACATGCCAAGACCGCAGACCATTTGCTGTTCCAGCGCGACCTGGCCAGCGAGGCCCAACTCGTTCGACAAGCGTTTGAGCAGGCGAGTCAGGCGTTTGGAGCCACAGGTGAACAAGGCGTTGCTGCCCTCGTGGGCAATCACCTGGCGTAACAACGCTTCAATATTTTCCAGCGAACTGCTGCCATCCTCGTCGAGTGCGCAAATGACTTCGGCGCCCAGGGAGGCAAAGCGCTCGCGTGATAACAGGCTTTTTTCACTGCGGGCGCTGAGCACTGCGGTCAGCTTGATCCCCAAGGCATGGGCTGCTTCGGCCAACGGCGCCAGGGTCGCCAAGCCGACACCACGGGCAACGATGGTCATATGTCGCCAGTTCGGATCAAGGTCGAAGCCCTTGCCCAAGGGGCCGAGGATTTCCAGGGTTTGCCGCTCACTGAGGGTTTCCAGACCGAAGGTGCCCTTGCCGGTGACCTTGTACAGAAACTCAACCTGGCCAGTGACCGGGTCGGCCTTGTAGGTGCTCATCGGCCGGCGGAAGAAAGGTTTGTGTTCGCCTTCGCTGGGGCACAGCAAGTTGAAAAATTGCCCAGGCTGCGAATGGCACGCGGCGCCATCGGCTTGCAGGATCAGACGTTTGTATTCGTCGTTGACCCATTCGTTGGACAGCACCACCGCCAGCGTATCGTTAGGCGGGGTGACGGCGATGGCCTGGCAGCAGGTCGAAATTCCGGTCATTTTGAAAGCCCTCTTTGTTCTTGTTTAAGCGCTTTGTCTAATTTTTGATACTGTCGAGTGAAAAGAGAAGCAACGCCGCCTAAATCATTCGGCAGCGTCGCGACTTTCACTACATCTCTGGGTTTACTTTACGCCTTTGAAAAAGGCTCGTCTAATTTTTGATACAATTTTTGCAATAATTTTTCAGCATCAACCGTTCGTTTCAAATGCCTATTTTTGCTGCGCTGACAGCGGGTTCGCCAACCGAGCTTCACCGCTGTGGCCTTGACTGCGTGGCAGCAGGAACAGCGTGGCGGCCATCGCCAACAAGTAGATTGAGGCGAGCAGCATGATTGCCGCCGAAAACGAATACGCCAGGGCTATCGCTCCGACCACCAGTGGCCCGAATCCACCGACCCCGCGTCCGACGTTGAACAGTACGTTTTGCGCGGTGGCCCGGACTTGAGCGGGATAGAGATCCGAGATCAACGCGCCGTAGCCACCGATCATGCCATTGACAAATATGCCCATCACCACGCCAGCGAACAGCATGCTGATGGGGTTACTCAGGTTGGCATAAACCAACACCATCCCCGCTGCGCTGGCCTGATACAGCAAAAAGATCCGCCAGCGGCCGAAGCGGTCCGCCAGTTGCCCGAACAACCAGATGCCGAAGGCCATCCCTACTACCGTGGCAGCGGTCCAGGTGCCGGACGCGGTCAGCGAGAAACCGAACTGGCGCGACAGGTAACTGGGCATCCAGATCATGATTCCGTAATAACCGAAGTTCTGCACCGAGGTCAGTACCATCACGCCGATACTGGCTTTGGTGGTTGGCACATCCTTGAACAGTTGGCCAAAGCGCTGGGTAAAGGAGATAGGGTTGACCGTGGCTTTGATAAACTCCTCCGGCTCGCCCATGGTGTGGCGGATCACGAAGGACAACAACGCCGGCACCAGTCCGACCAGAAACATTCCGCGCCAACCGATATGTGGCAACAGCAGCGGAGTCAACAGTGCAGCTGCCAGTACACCAGCCTGCCATCCCATGCCGACGTAGGATGATGCGCGGTTGCGCTTGTTGGCCGGCCAGGTCTCGGCGATCAGCGCCATGCCGATACCGAACTCGCCGCCCAGGCCAAATCCGGCCAGGGTTCGGTAAGTCAGCAAGTCCCAGTAACCCTGGGCCAGCGAGCACAAACCGGTGAAAACTGAAAACACCAGAATGCACACGCTGAGCATCTTCACCCGGCCATAACGATCGCTGAGTTGGCCGAAGATCAAGCCGCCCGCCACAGCACCGAGCAACGTCCAGGTGACCAGCGAACCTGCTTCGGAGGTGGTCAGCCCCAGGCCGAGGGTGATGGCCGGCAACATGAAGCCGAGGATCAGCAAATCGAACCCATCCATGGCGTAGCCGGTCACGCTGGCGATCAACGCCTTGCGCGGTGACGCATCCGCCTTGACGGCGCTTGAGTCGTTATGAGTTTTCACAATCATTACCTCTTATTGTTATCTCTGGTTGACGGGTGAGCCGGGATCGGGGTCACCGCCTGACTCGTCCCTGGAAGGAAAAGCGCCGTCCTTCTTTCGCCGGAGCGATGCGCTGAGTCTACGAACAAATGAGACGCCTTGTCTAATTTTTGATACGGCACCGGCGAAAAATTAAGACTCCGCTTTTTACAGGTGCCACTCCAGGTTGATCGATAGCGCATCGACATCCGTACCCGGCCCCTTCTCATTGCCGAACTTGTTGCGCCAGTACTCGTATCCAGGCCCGATCCACAGCACGTTTTTTTCGCCCCAACCCAACTGCCCGACATCCAGCATCAACGAAGTGCGCATCAACTGTTCAGCGGCTGTGGGCCGGTTCTGATAGTCGTCACCCTTCTTGCTGCTGTAGGTGTAAAAGCCCTGAAATTTGAGTGGCAGCGGGCCCGCCATGAACGGCACGCCCCACGTGAGGTTGAACTGAAAGAACGGATCAAACAGTAGATCGTTGTGATTACCGGGCTTACCGCACACGTCCAGACCGCAGTGATTCCATTCTCGGGCGTAGAGCACGCTGGCGTCGAGAAAACCCGCGGGCAAGGCAAACTTCAGCGTCGGACCAAGCACCAACAGGCGTTTTTCAGAAGCGAACTCATTGTTCTTGGTGTTGTAGTCAAAGCCGGCGGTCAAGGCCACGTCCTTGACCGGGCCGAACGCCAGCGGCTTGTCGAATACCTTGCCGTACTGCAACTGGTTGCGATATGTCAGGTAAAACTCGGTAGCACCGGTGCCTCCGCCCTTGGCTGGGTCGGTACTGTCTGACTTGAACACATCCAGGTTAATGAAGTTTTGCCCCAGCCTGTAGCTGCTGACATGGGTAATTTGCAGAATGTTTTTCGCCACATCCTTGGTTTTGCCGGGATCGCTGTAATGATCGCTATAGCGGTAGCCAATCAAAGTGTCGCTGTAGCCAGGCGCCGCCAGCGCGCAAGGCGTCACGACAGCCAGTGAAATCGCCAGCAATGACGGTAAGCCTATTGAATGGTCCATTGTTGTGCTCCGTATTTTTATTGATTTAGGGGCGAATCAGGTCGCGCAATCAGAGTTATCTGTTCACGGCCTCACGTTTTGTTTGCGGTGCGACAAGGTCAAGGGTTCAGGTCGATGAGGTTCTCCGGGACTGGTTTTCAGGCATGACAAACCCAGTGCGCCTCAATAAAGGCGACGGGATTCAGGGTTCTACATCAGTGAGAAAGGGACCGCTCGCCAGGGATCATCCTGGAGCCAGGCTCGGCACAGGAATCTGGGGTGGGATATTCATGGACATGGCCGCACCATTTTTGTATTTTTTAGACAAACAAGTATTGCCCGTCTAAATATTGATACAGCGAAGTCGTGAAGAGGTCAACAATTTCCTTGTTCGAACCGCATGAACGGCAGGCATCGTCCGCGCAGAAAATGGTTGGCGCAACGTGTTCCGCCCCATTTAAATTAGCAATTCGGAGTTTTAGTGAGCCAGATCGACTACCAGGCAATCGGTGAGCGCCTTCGGGCCTACCGCATCGGCCGCCAATTGAACGCCGACCAGGTGGCCGAGAAACTCGATATTTCCCGTGCAGCGGTGTATCGCCTGGAACTGGGAAAAATCGTCAAGCTCGAGACCCTGGATCGCCTGGCACAGTTGCTCAAGGTTTCCCTGACCAGCCTGTTGGGTTCCGACACCGAATACTTCGACAATGCCCTGGGTTACTTCGAGCGCATGCGTCAGCTGGAAGCGCGCTCGTTGAGCATCCAGTCGTACTTCGACCCCTTTTCCTATCTATTGACCTCCCCTGCTTATTCCGAACTGTTCAAGACCATGCTCGACGAAGCACGGCCGAAGAATTTCGACGCAAACCAAGCGGCGATGCAGGCGCAGATTCTCGAGATTCTCAACGAACGTAAAGCGACGTTTTCCAAACAAAAGTTCGAGGTTCAATCAATCATCAGCCTGCGCCAGATCGAGCGCTACCTGCATATCGGTCTGGTCGGTCGCCTCGACCTACCACCAAGCGTCAGGATGGAGCGCTCACTGCTGGCGCGGCGCGAAGTCGAAAACCTGATTGACCAGATCGGTAGCGAAGGCTCGCGATTCAATATCTACCTCATCGACGAAACCCTGCCCAGCGCCACCTTCCAGATTTTCGAGCAACAGCACACGAGCTATGTGGCCGTCAGCCCCTACCGTCTCGGAGAACTGCCCAATATTCATACCGGCATTGCCAGCGTGAGCTCGTCACCCGAAGCCGTCGAAATGTACAGGAGCATGACCCGCGGGTTACTTGAGCGCGCGCATTCAGGTGAGGCGGCAAAACGGGAGCTGAGCAGGTTGTTGGCCAAACTCTGAGAAGTCGCGTTGTTTCGCCAGAGATGATGCGAGTTTGAAACGGCCTATTGAGCATCCCTTCGGGACATTCGAACAATGGATGGGTGAGGCGCACTTCATGACGCGAAAGCTGGTCGGGGTGATTACGCAGATAAGCTTGAATGTGCTCGCCTACAACTCACGTTAAGATGGCGGTAATCATCTAAGCACCATGAGTCAGGACTTTCTTGTTCACGATGAGCGCGTTTGCTGTCGACCGGCAAGGCCGGAGGAGGCGATGTGAGACCATTCCCGCTCAGACCTGGCGCCTCTTTGGACATGTTTCTTCAAGCGTGCCTGCCACGCAGAGACGCGGTTCCTCCAAACTTGACGGAAAAAGCCATCATCCCGGGCATCTCGAATGCTCGCTACAGGCTGTACCACGATCAGACTCCTTACATTGAGGATGCAGTTCAGTCCAACAAACGTGAAAGCCAGGTGCTCGCCGAGGCTGGAAAGCCGAACCATATCTTGCCGCTGGCACACATGCTGGCAGTTTCCGGCGGTGGCGATGCGGGCGCATTCGCAGCGGGACTGATTGCGGGATGGACCACGCATGGGACCCGCCCCGTATTCAAGGTCGTCACGGGTATTAGCGCGGGTGCCCTGGTAGCCCCATTCGCTTACCTGGGATCTGAGTACGACGGCGTGATTCGTTATGTCTCCAACGCAATCGGTCCAAAAGACATTTTTCATTCGCGAAACGTGTTAACACGTTTTGCCAGCGACGGTATTGCGGACAGCAAGCCACTGTCGCGGCTCATCGCAAAATACATCACTGCAGAGATTCTTGCGGCGATTGCGTTGGAGCACTCCAAAGGACGAAATCTGCTGATCGGCACAACTGACCTTGATTCAGGGCGGCCAGTCACCTGGAACATGGGCGCCATCGCCTCCAGCCAGGCACCGGGAGCGCTCGAACTCTTTCGCAGCATCATGCTCGCTTCAATGAGTATTCCCGGTGCAGTCTCACCCGTCATGATCGATGTGGAGGTTGACGGTAAACAGTTCCAGGAAATGCACGTGGACGGAGGTGTCATCACTCAAGTGTTTCTTTACCCACCCAGCACTGTGATGGCGCTAAGCAAAGCCACAGGAACTCCTCTGCGCCTCGAGCGTAATTTTTATGTAATCCGTAACGGGACACTAGAGCCACAATGGTCTGGAACCAAGCGCCGTACATTGAACATCGGCGGTCGAGCCATCAGTGCATTGATTCAAACTCAAGGTATTAGTGACCTAGAGCGAATTTATCGTATGGCACAGCAGGATGGCGCGGATTTCAATCTTGCGTACATTGGCTCCGATTTCAACTTTCCACACAATCGAAAATTCGATGGCGAGTACATGAAGCGTCTATTCGACTACGCCTTTCAACTCAGCGTAAAAGGTTATCCGTGGCGTAAATCGCCGTACCCGGAAAACACTAAACTATAAAGACCCGCTAAAAGATTGAGGCAATCTGGCGCCTCGATCAGTTGAGCCTGCAGTCGATTGCAATCTGCGTGATGGGCAGCTATCGGCCAAAAGCGGTCATCGAAAACCATCAAAAGCTTCATCAGCGAGTAATCGGGCCATTGAGCAGCCAAGCTGAGGTGCCCAGGAAATCAGGGTCATTTTTGTCCCGGCCTCAGTCGGTTTCATATTGGTCGACATGCATGCACCTCTCCAACTTTCGCCGCCGAACACAAAAGTTATGCGCAGTCCTGGCACAAGAGTGAAAACGATTCTTGATAAGCGTGCCCAAGCCTTGAGTGATTGGGCTTAAATGCCTTAGGCTGCCATTCAGTCATACCTATACCTTTGGGAATGTACAAAAATGGATCTTTTAGCCAATGTCCCAAATTGGGATGAGATTGAGCGAAACCTCGATTACAAGTTTGGCGAACTTAATCAAAGTATCAGTCAGGGCTGGCAAAACGCTCAGGATGGGTGGGACGGCTTCACTCGACGCGTTAACACCCAATTTGACCGTACCTATGGTCAACTGGGTGGAGATAGGATTAACGCTGTTCGAGAGGCGCTATACCGGGCAGACCCCATCATCTTGATGAATCTTAAGCAACGCTGGGCATCCATCGAAATCGATCAAGTTCTTGACGTGCTGCGACAGTTGGTCAAAGAAGTCTCGATGATATTAGGCGGCAGCATCGCTATAGGTTCAATCATTGGCGGTGCTGTTGGCGCAGCAGCATTTGGGGCCAGCAAAGGAAAATCTTTCGAACAAATCATCGAAAGCGCAACCAGAGCTGGTGGTGGAGATATATTCTGATGAAAAACAAAATAATGCCAAGTGAACTGACTATTGAAAAAATGCACTCCGGCCGATCGTGTCTGAACCTGACATCGAGTGTCGATTGGGAGTGTTTTCCTGATTATGCAGAGTTTATTCTTGGACTACTTGGGGGGTCGATCATCAGCAAGTCTGACGGAGCTGATGTGCGTATTTGGGAGGTGCTAATAGACAACGAGTACTTCTTCCTCGCATTTGACGATTTCCCAGTAATGATTACGCTAGAATCGAAGAGTCTGCAGGG